>CAZWDG010000154.1:0-4779 GCA_964633075.1 uncultured Candidatus Brevefilum sp. | reverse complement strand
TTCAGCTTACCTTCCTACTACCAACTTTGTTGCACTTACGAGTTGAATCCAAGTTTCAATTGGATTGGATGGGCGCGCTTCTCATCGGAGCAACTTTTGCTTCTCATACTTTAATCGCTTATCCCATTATCAGTCGGTTTGGACTAACCAGAAATGAGGCAATCTCAGTTGTTGTGGGGGCAACGGTATTCACGGATGTATTGGCGCTTTTTGTTTTGGCGATTATCTCGAATATTCAAGTAACAGGTCATTTTACGTTCTTTGTTTTGGTTAAGGAGATCGTATTTATAGGTGTCTATGCCTTTGCGGTTTTAAGGGGATTACCGCTTTTAGGTAAATTATTTTTTCAACGATTTAGTGGGCGGGATGTTGAATTTCAATTCGTCCTTGTCGCGCTTTTTGCTGCTTCAGTAGGTGCTGAGCTGATCGGGTTACATGCCATCGTTGGCGCGTTCCTGGCTGGGTTAGCGATTAATTCAACGATTCCCAATCATAGTGCGGTGAAAAGTCAGACCATTTTCTTAGGAAATTCATTCTTTATTCCGATGTTTATGATTTTTGTTGGGATGAATATTGATCCCGCAGTTTTTATCCAAGATCCCGATGCTTTAATTTTAGGCTTAATTTTTACGATTGCCGTTTACGCATCGAAATTCATTGCAGCATGGATCACAGCAAAAATCTTCCATTATAAACGTGAAGAACTGATCGTTTTTTGGGGATTATCCCAGGCGCAAGCTGCTGCTACGATTGCCACGGTTCTGATCGGTATGGAATTAGGTCTATTCGATTTAAAAATATTCAATGCATCCATCCTAACGGTTTTATTCACAGCCATCACATCCCCAATTATTGTTGAGAAATTTGGAAAGAAGATCGAAATTCAAACAAATGTCCTGGAAGCAAAACCGGTTTTTAATCGTATTCTTGTGCCTATCGCTAACCCTCATTCGGAAGAGGGGCTGCTCACACTAGCCAGCACTTTATGTGATGAAAAAGGCACTTTGTTACCGATTTGTGTCGCACAGGAGAACAGCAAAAGTCAAGAGGGATTGGAAAACCAGAGAAAACGCTTTGAGCGCATCCCAGAGATGATTGAGAACCCTGATATCACCATTGAGCCTGTCTATCGGATTGGCCGATCCGTCGGTCAGACTATTGTCAGAGCCAGTATTGAGACAGATTCTTCCCTGATTGTCATGGGCTGGCACGGCGAACCCTCATTTGAGGGACGGATTTTTGGCACCGTTCTGGATCATGTGTTTTGGCATTCAAAACTGCCTGTGATTGTTGCATTAATTCGAATACCCATTAATGCCATCAAGCGACTGTGTTTTGCTTTGCCAGGAGACTCACTGCATCCCAGCATTGTGCAGGATACATTTAAGGTTGTGTTAATTATGGCAAAATCATTAAATATTCCGCTTCATGTGCTCACGACATCCTCAGAAAAAACTCAGATTGATGCCTTTATTGCGGATCACAGGATTGATATCGTTTGTTCAATCGATGTTCTCAAGAAATCTTTGGAGGACGATCTAAGGGAAATGGCGCATAAATCCGATTTAATTGTCATACCCACAACGGGATCATCCACCAGTTTTACCTCAAGCTTAGGACGGATTCCAGAACGCCTTGCTGAAATTGTTGAAAGCTCAATTGTAGTCATCCATAAATAGGGCTCTAAACCGATAAAATTTCCCCCAAAAGAATGTAAGAAGGCAAGGCTGCCTTTTATATTGTAGATACGCCTTTTCAATTGTCTGTTGATTCCATCTTGAAAAGGGAACTATTCAATGTCATAATAGTGTCAGTCGTCTTTGTGATCCCCCAAGGTTTATCGACTGCGTTGGAAGCAAAAGATGCCGATTTCAGCCAATCAATAACATCACTTTTCCAAAATCAGATCAAATGGAGCGTTATGATGAAAATAACCGCGATATTAGTTTTCTTATTTTCTCTTTTTATGTTGACATCTTGCGAGGGGATATTCGTTAAGCAGGGAGACGATGTCGCCATTTCTGACGAGACGGAAGTACAGTCTGCCACTGCGACCCAGACGATGGATTTAAGAGCGGTGGCTGATACAGTCATGGCAGCATTGGCGCAAAAGGACCTGAAGGAGGTTGCGAATTTCGTCCATCCGAAGATGGGCGTACGCTTTTCACCTTACGCTTTTGTGCGCGAGGATCACCAGGTTTTCAAACGTGAGGCACTGCCCGAGTTAATGGCTTCGCCTGAGATTTACACCTGGGGGAATTTTGACGGCTCAGGTGAACCAATAGAGATGACCTTTTCTGAGTATTATGAGCGGTTTGTGTATTCTGCGGATTTTCTCCATGCTGAGGTGGTCGCCGTCAATGAGAGGATTGGGCAGGGCAATTCGATTGATAATATCCATGAATTTTATCCAGGGAGTTCCTTCGTTGAGTATCATTTCAGCGGATTCGATCCTCAGTATGAGGGGATGGATTGGCAGAGCTTGCGCTTGGTCTTCCTGCAGGAGGATGGCATCTGGTACCTGGTGGGGATTGTGCATGATGAATGGACAATTTGATTTGGGAGATCATCGTTTGTAGGGGCAATGCCTGTCTTTGTATCCTCAACACTTTGTGCCGTACCCCTACGGTATTAGATTGCACGATCTGCAAGAATGCATGGGTTGTTGTTCAGGTCAGGAGACCTGAACGAACGGAGCCAGAGCAGACCCTTATCCCCAGCCCTTCTCCCTGCCAGGGAGAAGGGGGCTAAGATTGTCCCCCTCCCTCTGCACCTGGAGGTGTTCCGTTGCGCTCCAGGCAAGGCTTGTCCCTCATCCGTCACGCCTACGGCGTGCCACCTTCCCCTCAGGGAAGGCATTTCCCTCATCCCTTACGTCGTGTCTCCTTGGCACCTGTAGTTGTTCCGCTGCGCTCCAGGGGAAGGCTTTTCCCTCATCCCTCACGTTGTGCCTCCTCTGCACATGAAGGTGTTCCGCTGCGCTCCAAGGGAAGGCTTGTACCAACGAGATTGTCACCTCGTACACAAAATGAACTCAAAGCAATAACCGTTCTCGCTTTTTCCATTCACAATTCACCATTCCCAATTCACGCTCCTTAAACCAAAAAACGGCATTGCGCCGCTTCCTGTGCAATAGGGCAGGTGGGAGTCGAACCCACACGGTGTTACCACCGAAGGATTTTAAGTCCTTTGCGTCTGCCATTCCGCCACTGCCCCAGATGCATCATCATTTTACCATTAATCCGCCCTTGTGAAGATCATCAAAATTCAGGATTTTATAACAACATGATCAAATGTTAGGTGGTTGCATGATTTTGCATACCAGCTCCTAGCCGATTGTCGTTTATAATGTGATCATCACCGAACCGAGGAGATCACCCACATGACAGGCAGCGAAAACAACCCAATCTATCTGAACCCAGATTTTTCACCCGAAGTACGCTCAAAAGACCTGATCGCCAGGATGACCCTGGCAGAGAAGGTGGGGGAGATGATGGACGAGGCGGTTGGCGTCCCACGGCTGGGGATCCCACCCTATGGCTGGTGGAATGAAGCCCTGCACGGGGTGGCGCGCGCCGGGGCTGCCACGGTCTTCCCCCAAGCTATCGGGATTGCTGCCACCTGGAACGAAGACCTGGTTTTCCGCATGGCGGATGCCATCTCCGATGAAGGTCGTGCCAAGCATCACCAGGCACTCCGGGAGGGGGATCATTCTCGTTATCACGGGCTCACCTTTTGGTCGCCGAACATCAACATCTTTCGCGATCCCCGCTGGGGGCGTGGCCAGGAGACCTATGGGGAGGATCCTTACCTGACCGCCCGGTTAGGGGTGCAGTTTGTACGTGGTATGCAGGGGGAGGACCCCCACTATCTCAAGACAGCCGCCTGCGCCAAACATTATGCTGTTCACAGCGGACCGGAAGCGGATCGACACCATTTTGACGCTCAGGTTAGTTTTCGGGATTTGCTTATGACCTACCTGCCAGCCTTTGAAGCCCTGGTGCGTGAAGCCCATGTCGCAGGGGTGATGGGCGCCTATAATCGTGTCAACGGCGAAGCGTGCTGCGCCAGCCCCTACCTATTGCAAAAGGTGTTGCGAGAAGCCTGGGGATTTACAGGTTATTCCGTCTCAGATTGCGGTGCGATCCGTGATATCTTTGCCTATCATGAACTGGTAGAAACGCCCGAGGAAGCAGCCGCCCTGGCCGTCAGGGTGGGGTGCAATCTGAATTGTGGCTGCATCTTTGAATACCTCCTGGCAGCAGTGGGGGCGGGTTTACTCTCAGAACATGACATTGATCAGGCGCTCACCTATCTCTTCAACATCCGTTTTCGCCTGGGTATGTTCGACCCTGAGGATCGCCTCCTCTATGCGCAAATCCCGATGGAGGCGGTGGAATCGCCCGCCAACCAGGCGCTGGCCTTGGAAGTTGCCCGGCAGTCGATCGTCCTGTTGAAGAACGCCAAAAATTTGCTGCCATTGGGCAAAAACCTGGGAAAAATTGCGGTGATCGGTCCCAACGCGGATGATGACCTGGTGCTGCGCGGGAATTATTCTGGCACACCTTCGGCATCCGTCACGATTTTAGCAGGTATTCGGAGTCTGGTATCACCTTCGACAGAGGTGTTATATGCCCAGGGGTGCGACATCCTGACACCCGGGGATGGTGGCTTTGAAGAAGCCGTCGCCATTGCTCAAAAAGCTGATGTGGTCGTGATGGTGATGGGGCTCACGCAGGAGGTGGAGGGTGAGGAGGGTCAACAGGAGGGCTGTCTCTT
>CAZWDG010000153.1:0-4781 GCA_964633075.1 uncultured Candidatus Brevefilum sp. | reverse complement strand
ATCCACAAATTCTCAGTAATTACCTGAACGAAGACTTTCCAGTCAACAAACCCTGGTGCATCCTTTAAACACGCCATATTGACCAAATTTACAGACGCTAGCATATTTTAAATCAGCAAGGCAATGAGAACAAGGTGCGTTAGCATTTGGCATCCTTTATCGCTTTTTAATAGCTTTCTATTGCCAGAGATGCAACTGCCAGACTGGCAGATATAATCGAAAAAATTCCCATCTACATCACAGCCGGAGATAAATACGGGCTTGTGGTTTGTGAGTCAAAATAAAAAAAGGGGATTCGGGTTTGACTGGGATAGGTGTCCCATCAGAAATGGGGAAGGAGAGGCTCGAACTCTCACGCGTTGCCGCACGTGATCCTAAGTCACGCCTGTCTGCCAATTCCAGCACTTCCCCGATTAATTACAAAAGAATTATACGCCAGGGGAATTTTACCGTCAATGTATGTTGAATCCGGATGTATTCGAATATCAGCATAAATTCCAGTAATGCTCTAATCGACCAAACAGTGAATGATTATTTAAATCAATATGGTATCAGGCGATCACTGATGAACTGAAAGTCTTCAATCTATTAACCCTATAGCAATCTTTCACACGCAAGGGTAATAGGCATCAAGTATAATAATCCCACTATGATTGAGGAGCTTCAATGACTCGAATAATCCAAACGACAACCCCTGGCAAGGAGCGCACCTATTTTAGTAAAGCCATCGTGGTAACGATCCGTGAATTACTGCGTCAGAAAGCACCTGATCATAACACACAAGACATGCTGGCGTTTATAATCTTAGCGCTTGAAGAAATTGCTTCTGGCATCGATCAATCCGTTGCTGCCTGGGAAAAACGTGATTACTGGGTCAAAGCTGACAAATATCGCATGCAGTGGCGCTGGACTGGTGAGGTCGCAAAAATACTTAAAATAGCTTTCAAGAAAGAGAATTGGAAAGAAATAACCTCGCTTCTGGTTGAAGTCATGGGTAATTTCAAAGACATCAAAGTAAGTGACCGGCATCGTATGGGTAAACCCTGGCTGGGAGCCCATGAAAAATATCTGAAAGAAAAATGAACTGGATACATCAAAAAAAGTAGTAAATCACCTTGTTAACACCATCTAAGGACAGTTTGATGGTAATATTGAAATGCTTTCATGATAAATATCGGTAGAAAAAACTCAAAGTCCATAAAAGTGGCGTAATCAACGGAAAACCTCCCTCACCAAGACTAAATCAAAGGATCCTTCTTAATTTATGCCAAACAATCGAATCCAACAACATCCCATTATAGATATTCCCGAGAAAGAAACAATCGAATTTTTTTGGCAAAATCAACCACTTCAAGCAAAGGATGGTGAAACCATCGCGTCAGCGTTAATTGCAAATGGGGTTGATATCTTCGGACATCATCCAAAAGATGGTTCTCCCCTTGGGCTTTTCTGCGCAAATGGACAATGCTCTCAGTGTATGGTACTGGTAGACGGTAAACCAATCAAATCCTGTATGACCAAGGTGAAACCTGGGATATCCGTTATGCCCCTGGATGGTTTACCTGATATCTCAGAACTCAATGACGCGGCAGTCAAGAATAAACCGCAAGGCACTCGAAAAATCATCAAGATCCCCGTGTTAATAATCGGGGGAGGTCCTGCTGGTTTATCAGCAGCAATTGAGCTAGGATCATTAGGAGTTCAAACCCTTCTCGTGGATGATAAATCTCATCTCGGAGGGAAGCTGGTGCTTCAAACCCATCGTTTTTTCGGTTCGACAAAAGCCGTCTATGCCGGGACGCGCGGAATTGACATCGCTTCACAACTGGAATTAAAGCTCAGAAATTTGGAATCCGTAAGTACTTGGCTTGAAACCACAGCTATCGCAATTTATGAAGATAAAACAGTCGGGCTTTGGCGAGGTGAAGAGGATATTTATGTGCTTGTACAACCGGATGTTCTGCTTGTAGCTACTGGAGCGCGCGAACTCAGCCTGCCCTTTAAGGGCAACACCTTACCAGGAATCTACGGCGCAGGGGCGTTCCAGACACTGGCCAATCGAGATTTAATCAAACCTGCAAAGAATTTATTCATCGTGGGCGGTGGCAACGTTGGACTCATCGCTGGTTATCATGCCCTTCAAGCGGGAATAAATGTCGTCGGGTTGGTGGAAGCGATGCCAGAATGCGGGGGGTACAAGGTTCATGAAGACAAATTAGCACGATTCAATGTACCGATTCTTACGTCTCATACGATCCTGGAAGCTAAAGGTAAAGATCATGTTCAAAGCGTCGTTATTGCCCAAGTTGATGAGCAATTCAAACCCATCATTGGAACAGAAAAGAACTTCGCTTGTGATTGCGTCCTGATTGCCGTTGGTTTGAATCCGGTTGATGAATTCATCACAAAAGCACAGGAGGTGGGGTTGACCGTTTTTTCAGCCGGCGATGCAGCTGAAATCGCCGAGGCATCTGCAGCGATGTTCTCAGGGAAGATCAAGGGGATCGAGATTGCCCACCGCCTAGGCGTGAAAGCACCGGAGGTCCCTGATGATTGGCGTAATTTTGAGGATATCCTGAAATCGAAACCAGGTAAGGTTATCGAACTGCATCAGGAGAAACACCTTGGGGATGTTTTCCCAGTGATGCATTGCCGACAGGAAATCCCCTGTGATCCATGCGCTTCCGTTTGCCCCAATAACCTGATCCGCATTGACCCCAATGACATTCGGAGACTGCCCGAATTCTGCTCGCTTGATGGTAAGAATTGCATCGCTTGTGAACGTTGTGTTGCCATCTGCCCTGGCCTGGCAATCACCCTCGTGGACTTCCGAAAAGATCCCCAAAACCCTATCGTTTCTGTTCCCTTGGAATTTTCAAAGCACTATGTCCATAGTGGTGATTTGCTGCCGGTCACAGACATTGACGGGCAGGTTTTGGGACATTACCCTGTGATAAGTATGCGCTCTCTCCGTCAATATGCGCGGACAATCATCCTCAGGATTCAGGTTCCTGCCAGCATTGCCACACAGGTAGCAGGGGTTCAACTCTACGCTGGATGGGATGCATCAGGAGATCATTCTGATCGCTACTTGAGTGAAACCGAACAAGAAACCATCGTCTGCCGTTGTGAACATATTACTGCCGATGAGATCAGAGCCTTGATACGGTGTGGGGTCACCGATATCAATCAGATCAAAGCAGCAACAAAAGCCACCATGGGCTCATGTGGTGGAAAGACCTGCCTTCCTCTGATCAAGAAAATCTTCCGAGAAGAAGGGATATCACCAGAGTCAGTCACTGACCCACCCCAACGGCCAGTGTTTGTTGAAATACCCCTTGAAACGCTGGCAAATAATTGGCAAGAGGAGTCATAACCAATGCCAGATAAACCAAAACCTACCTTTGATTGTGTCATCATCGGTGCCGGATCGGTTGGTGTGCCTTCTGCTTATTTCATGGCTCAATCTGGATTAAAAGTCCTTGTCGTTGAAAAACTTCCTAGTGTGGGTCAGGCTTCCAACAAACATGCCATTGGCGGCATTCGAGCCACGCACTCCGAACCTGCCAAGATATTTCTTGGCAATCGCAGCTTAGATGTGTTTTCAACCTGGGAGGGACAATATGGTGATGATATCGAGTGGCATCAAGGCGGCTATTCTTTTGTTGCCTATGATTCAAGTAACGCAGCTTTACTTAAAGATTTGATCTCCTGGCAACAGGCAAATGATCTTAATATTTCATGGCTCAGTGCACAGGAATTACTTGATTTGATCCCAAATCTGAATCCAAATGGGTTAATTGGCGGGACCTATTCGCCAAAGGATGGGAGTGCTTCTCCTTTGAAAGCTGCTTTTTCTTTCCATCAACGCGCCTCAGAGCTCGGTGCAGTTTTCCATTTTAATGAATCAGTACTGGACTTTATCCGGGATGGCGACTGGATCAAAGGAATTATCACCAATCGCGGGGAATATTACAGCCGATGGGTGATCAATGCGGCTGGTGGTTGGGCAAAATCATTATCCTCAAAGATAGGTTTAGATGTTCCAGTCGATCCCGATTCACATGAGGCAGCCATCACCGAACCAGTATCCAGGATCTTTGATCCGATGATCGTTGATATGCGCTCGCGACCCGGCTCGGCGAATTTTTATTTCTATCAACACCCAACAGGTAAAATCATCTTTTGTATGACTCCTGATCCGCCCATCCTTGGTACGCATACCCTTGCATCAAGCGGTTTTTTACCAAAAGCTGCCAGACGATTACTGGAGCTTATGCCCATTCTTAAACATATTCGAGTTCGTCGTGTTTGGCGTGGGACCTACCCTATGACACCAGACGGCTCACCCATTGTGGGGAATGTAAGTGGGTTGGAAGGTTTCCTTTTAGCCGTCGGTATGTGTGGTCAGGGTTTCATGTTTGGCCCAGGAATTGGACAACTTCTTACGCATCTGGTGTTGAATGAACTTGACGAAGCGGATAAAATCATTTTGGAAAGCCTTACTTTTCATCGTAAGTTTGAATCTACTGAAATGTTGAAATAATGATCAAAGCGATTGTTTTGGATATCGGCGGCGTTCTCTTACGCACAGAAGACCGCTCAAGACGCCAAGAACTCGAGAAAATGTACCATCTCCCACCCGGTGGAGCCGATGATTTGGTGTTCAACTCATCAGCAGCTCAAGCATCAACCTATGGTCAAATTGGGACACAGGCCATTTGGCAAAATGTGGCTGACCACCTTAGCTTATCGATTGATGCTCTGGATACATTTAAAAG
>CAZWDG010000152.1:0-4784 GCA_964633075.1 uncultured Candidatus Brevefilum sp. | reverse complement strand
GTTTCTATTTGGCCATTTGCCAACCTGGATTGCGATGATCATTGGTCAGGTGGGTGTGATGCTATTTGCCATCTCCCTTTGGCTGGGCGGGGGTATCCTTTGGTATGGTGTGGGATTTTTCTTCATGGGGGGGTACCGCTTCTGCCGGGCGATGACCGTCGCCCTGGTCAGGCCGTTGGTCCGTGTGCAGGAGGTTGGGCTGGCCTTTGGCATCGTAGAATCCATCAATGCATTTGCGATGATGGTAGCACCTGTTCTTGCGGGCTTCTTGTATAATTGGCGACCTGTCTCCATCTTCCCTGTGGGCGTGGGGCTGGTGGGATTGACTTTGTTGGTGAGCCTCCGTTTTATGCGCCGGGATGCGGGTCATCTGGAGGACCAACACTTTGAGCGAATTTTCAAAGCAGAAGGATAACATGACCTTAGCAATTGAAGCGATGACATTGGGACCACTTCCCAACAATGTTTATTTGCTGGGAGATAACGATTCTGGAAATGCGGTGGTGATTGACCCCAGTTTTGAAAGCCAGATTGTTTTAGCCAGAGCACAGCAGCTGGGTTGGCGGTTGACTCAGGTTTGGTTGACTCATGGCCATTTTGACCACATTGCGGGGACGCAGGAAATTACCTGCGCTTTTGATCCCCCACTGCCGGTGGGATTGCATATGGCAGACCTGCCCTGGTACGTGCAGGAGGGAGGTGCGAGCAAATTTGGGATGTCTATTTTAAAACCGCCGACGCCAGTGATCTATTTTGAACATGGAATGGTGTTGACTTTAGGTGAGGATGGATCACCAGTGGTTTCTGTGCGTTATGCGCCTGGTCATAGTGCCGGGCATGTGATGTTTTACTGCCGGGATTTGGGAGTTTTATTCTGCGGGGATGTCATCTTCCGGGCGGGGATTGGGCGTACAGATCTGGTAGGCGGAGATTTGCAGACCTTGCTGACCAGCATCCGGGAGCAGGTGCTCAGTTTACCGGATGAGACGCGCTTATTGCCCGGGCATGGACCTGAAAGCACAGTCGGGTACGAACGGAGATATAATCCCTTTTTGTTTAATGGTGAATGGTGAATGGTGAATGGTGAATGGGCGTTCATTAATCGGTATTTGGTATTTGGTATTAGGAATTTGGGCAGACGGTCCCTCATCCGTCCCGCCTACGTGGTGCCACTTTCCCCATGCACCTAAAGGTGTTCCGCTGCGCTTCAGGGAAGGCTTTTTGGCTTTTGGAGGTATTTCTTTGCGCTCCAGGGGAAGGCTTTTTGGCTTTTCGAGCACCTATAGGGTTTCCGCTGCACTCCAGGAGAAGCTGTCAGCGCAGCTGACTGATGAGGGAATGTTTGGAATGGCTAAAGCTATTATCAGGAAGAAGTGCAGCGACGACTTAACGATCTCGCCTTTTGTATAATCACGCAGTTGTCTTCGACACCATCCATGACCTACATTTTTTCCGTAGGGTGCGCACCGCTCCTGTGCGCACCAATATTAATTGAATTGGAATTATGAGCGCACTTTACAAAGAAACCCTTCGCAGACACAATCGGGTGTAGGGGTACGGCACTAAGTGTCGAGTTTTACGAAGTAGTTGTTAGGCGGGATGCGGTTTCATCCCGCCGAATGAGGCGTGGGTTGCAGATTAAATGATGCAGAAATAGCTGTGTTAATTGAAAAAAGCACATGGCACGCCTCGCATCCCACATGACTGCTATCCCTCATCCGTCACGCCTACGGCGTACCACCTTCCCCCCGGGGAAGGCTTATTGGCTTCTTCAGCACCTAAAGGTGTTCCGTTGCGCTCCAGGAGATGTGGATCACATCTGGCATGGCGCAGTGACACTACGCCCCTCGGGCTCTGTGCAGGCAAGCGCACTGCACCCTCCAGGATTTACTTGGCGTATTCCGTCGCTCGGCTTTCACGGATAACCGTGACCCGAATCTGACCGGGATACTGCATGGTCTCTTCAATCTGCTGGGCGATGTTCTTCGCCATGCGGTTGGCTTCCACGTCATCGATCTCGTTTGGCTTGACGATGATGCGCACTTCACGCCCTGCCTGGATCGCAAAACTGCGTTCCACACCCTCGTAACTATCGGCGATGTTCTCCAGGGCTCTAAGCCGTTTGATGTATTGTTCCAGGTCTTCCCTGCGAGCGCCGGGTCGGGCACCAGAGATGGCATCCGCTGCTTCAGCGATCACCGCTTCGACGGATTCCTGTTCCGTCTCATGGTGATGGGAGGCGATGATGTTGACAACCTTGCTGTTGACGCCGTAGCGTTGGGCGAATTCAGCACCGATCTGAGCATGGGTGCCCTCGGTATTATGGTCCATTGCTTTGCCCAGATCGTGCAATAATGCGCCTGCTTTAGCGACTTCAATATCAGCGCCAAGCTCTGCGGCGATCACGCTGGCAATCTTGGCAGTTTCCACCGCGTGGGCAAGCTGATTTTGACCGTAAGAGGTGCGATATTTTAAGCGGCCTAATTTATTAAGGATTTCACTGTGTAATCCCGCCACACCGGCCTCATACGCAGCCTGTTCACCAGCTTCAGCAATATCCTCATCCATTTGTGCTTCCTCTTCATTGAAGATTTTCTCAATGTTCGCAGGATGAATGCGCCCATCGATCACAAGTCGAGAAAGCGCACGACGGGCAATTTCCCTTCGAACAGAATCAAAACAGGATACGGTGACGGCTTCAGGCGTGTCATCAACGATCACGTCTACACCGGAAATTTGCTCAAAGGCACGGATATTTCGACCGTTTCGCCCAACAATCCTGCCTTTCATTTCTTCGTTTGGAAGGTTGACGACGGATGTGGTTACTTCAGCGACCTTTTCAGAGGCTACCCGCTGGATGGCATCGGCAATTAATTCCCGCGCTCGAGCATTGCCTCTTTCGCGGGCTTCATTCTCGATCTGGCGGATGATGCGCGCCATATCTGCCCGAGCTTCCTTTTCTGTCTCATCCAGCAGGATCTGGCGGGCTTCTTCTGTTGTCAATTGAGAGACGCGCTGCAGTTCGGTTACGATGTCTTCGTATAGCTTGTCAATTTCATTGGCTCGTTTGTCAATGTTTGATTGGCGTTTGTTTAAGCGGAGCTCACGTTCTTCGTATTTCTCTAAACGTCGGTCTAATTCTTCACGACGTTTCTGCAAACGATCGTCTTCCCGGCTGAGTTCATTACGGCGGTGACTTAACTCCTCCTCTGCTTTCTGGGTGATATTGAGGGCATTATCCTTGGCTTCAATTTCGATCTCTCTAGCCCTCTCCTGGGCATCGCGTAGAATATGATCTGATTTGAGATTCTGGGCTTTCAGTTTGTTTTCAACGATGGTTTGTTTGATAAAATATCCGATCCCCAGGCCCAGCGCCAAAGCAGCAACGCTGATACTAATGATGATGATTGGGTTGTTCATATAAATTCACTCCATATTTTCAGTATTGTTCAAGCGCTTTGTATCGGGTGATGCGAATTCATCCCAAAGTCGTTCCACAGTGGATTTGACAATGCCATAATGGAATCCTCGGCGGGTTAAATATCCGCCCACCCTTTTTTGGAAATCCAATTTGATTTCATTCTGGCATTTCTTCGCTTGCTTAATGCCTGCCTGATAAGCCAGTTCGTTCTCATCGCCGCCGAATCTCTTAAGCGCTTGTTTGATATTGTCATCTGCCACACCCTTAAGGCGAAGCTCATAGGCTAGGAGCTGATTACTGCGAGGGCGAAACGCATTCCTGTTCTCGATCCATTGACGGGCAAAATCCAGATCATCCAGCAGATTTTGTTGCTGCAATTTTTCGAGCGTCGCTTCGACCACCTCTTCGCTAAACCCTTTTGCGATGAGACGTCGTTGGGTTTCTTCGACGGATCGGGGTCGGTGCTGGATGAACAATAAGGCTTTTTGGAAAGCTATTTCATACGTGTCATCCTGCAGTAATTTTGTGATTTCCGCCTCGGTCAACGTTCGTCCGGGTTTCAACCAGGCTGCCACAAATCTTGATAGGCCGAAGGCAAATTCGCCATCCAGGTAGATATTGACCCTTTGACGATTGCGTTTCTGTGCTTTGATGGCAGTAATTTCTCGCTCCATCTTTTTTCCTTAAAACAAAGACAGCCGTAACTCTGCCCGAGAGGCTACGGCCATCATATCAGTAAGGATCCTTTATTGGCTTAGTTTATGTAGAGGATAGTCTTTAAGCAGGGTTCTAAATAACAACAATTGAACCCCAATGGTCGCTGTCCTGACCTATGTGAGATGTTTGACCATATCTATCCAGTACTCATCTTATTGACTCACATCTTGACAAACGCTGGGGAACAACCTGAAATGCGTCGGTCTTCGTTCCCTATGCAAAATGGATGTCATCTATCAATAACAATGCCAGGCAGGATGCCGGCGAAGAATAATCGAACAGTTCTTTTTGATATCTTGATCGCAGCCAATTTTAAACAGGCGGCAGATGAACAAATTTTCACTTTTTATATAAGCCCAACGGCTTATTTTCTGAGGTTAATTATACAATAAAAAAGTGAGAAATAAAGCCCTTGTACAAAACTTTATGAAGATGGATGCCTATGAACGGAGCCATGATGATTTCAATCACCAGGATGATATCGAGGTTTCCTACAACCAACGCAGGAAATAAAGGACCCATAGTGGGTTAGTCGTGTACTTAATTTTTGGTTAATTGGCGGACTCATGCTAAAATGATAGCTATGGACAAACAAAATGCTTCGATAAGGCCTACATCCCCCCAAAGTGCCAGTTATCAACGTCAC
>CAZWDG010000151.1:0-4801 GCA_964633075.1 uncultured Candidatus Brevefilum sp. | reverse complement strand
GGCGAAAGAGATCCCACTGGATAATATTGAGATGGTTGTGATTGGTCCAGAACACATTGCGTTTGGTAAATCCCCCGATGGGCTGGATATTCTGCGACCCAAACCGGATCAAATTCGTTTGCTGAGGGATGAGGTGTTTGAAAGCGGGGGTACGCTGGCGCCTATCGCTGAAGGGGATTTGCTGGACCTGATCGCTGAAGAGAAAGCCCGTGTGATGCTCTTCAATGCCAGTTATCAACCTGACCTGGGAGATCGGACAGCGACCTGGTTGCGGGATCTGGGCTTAGAGGTGGTGGGGGTGGGAAATGCCTCGGAAACCTCCGTATCAACGGTTGTCCTGCACGGGACCACACCCTATGCCTTGCGCTGGCTGATGGAAACCTTTGAGATGACGCCTGGCCATCTCGATCATGATTTCATGCCAGACACCGAGGCCGACATTGTGCTGACATTAGGGGATGATTGGGCTTGGAATAACCCGATACCTTGATCGCAGGGAAGCATAAAGTGGCTGACTGGATTGAAAAATTCAAAACTAAAGCCGATCGAGTTAGAAGGAAGACCTACACGCTGTACCTGGCTTATCGACATCCTTTGACTCCCTGGTATGCAAAGGTTTTTGCTGCAGTTGTGGTAGCTTATGCTTTTAGTCCGATCGACCTTATTCCTGATTTTATCCCGATTTTAGGATATCTTGATGACTTGATCTTAGTGCCCCTGGGTATCACCCTTGCTTTGAAGATGATCCCCAAAGAAGCCATAGATGCAGCTCGGCAGCAGGCTGCACAGGAAATTGATGATCAAAAGCCTAAGCGATGGATTGTTGAGGTCATCATTATCCTGATTTGGATCGCTCTGGCAGCCTTAATGATCACTTGGGCTCTTAAATGGATCTGGGATCTTCGCAGTGGTTAATGAGGGGTGATTTTTTCCTGATTATTTATTTTCTACTTTCCAAGGTGATTAGAATTCGGCATATTTTATCGTCATTTCAGGGACTCATTTGGAGTTGAACATCCCTTTAGGGATCAATTATCCGTAAATTCTCAAAAATTAATAATAGCTGCATTAAAAGACGAAGGGTTTATAATCGGTACATGCAGAAGAAGCAATGGAATATCCCTATAAAGAACAATCATCAATTGCTCAAGATTTTACTGATTCTTGTTGGGCTGGTCATTTTAGTCGTTGTGGTTTACTTCCTGCCCCCTGTCCATGATCGTTTATCCTGGCGTCTAGCCAATATTCGCGCGGATATTTTCTATTTCTTCAACCCGCCCGGAGAAGTTGCCTTCTCGCCTGAACAGCAAGTTGAAATGGAAGCGATTGTCAACCTGACCATGACAGCTTTAGCACCCCGGGCGACCGCCACGCTTGAGCCAACACTTACCCCCAGTGCAATTATCAGCCCAAGCCCGACGTCAACCCTTTCTCCGACGAATACAGCAACGTCCATCCCTGGCGCAGTCAGCTTATCCGGGACAACCCATGAATACCAGAAGATGAATAATTGTGGTCCCGCAACCCTCTCAATGGCCCTTTCCTATTGGGGTTGGCAGGGAGATCAAGCGATCACCCGCTTGTGGTTAAGGCCCCATCCGGACGACCGTAATGTGATGCCCTATGAGATGGCGGATGCAGTCCGTGACCAGACGGACCTGGCCGCACTTGTGCGCTGGGGGGGTGACGTGGAGATGATCCAAAAATTCAACGCGGCTGGTTTCCCCGTGATCATCGAAAGGGATATGGGCGATGTACGCCCGAACAAAGATTGGACCGGTCATTTTGGTGTGATCACCGGTTATGATAATGGACGCGGGCGCTTTATTCTGCAGGATTCATATATCCAATCTGACTATGCCCTGGCTTATGAAGATCTCAACCGCTATTGGCGAGCCTTCAACCACGTTTATGTAATCATCTATCTCCCTGGCCGCGAGTCGGAGGTCATGGAGATTCTCGGATCCCATGCGGATGTAATTTACAATTACCAATTTGCTGCCCAAAAAGCGCGGGATGCCATTCCCGGGCTGGGAGGTCGCGATTTGTTTTTTGCCTGGTTTAATCTTGGTTCCAGTCTGGTGAACCTGGGAGATTTTTTTGGTGCCGCCCAGGCTTATGATCGGGCGTATAACGAAATTTATCCAAAAATTCCCGAAGAATCTCGCCCCTGGCGGATGATGTGGTATCAAACCGGTCCCTATTTTGCTTATTATTACACCGGGCGCTACCAGGATGTGATTAACCTCGCCGATCTCACATTGACCTCCACTGGTGTGAGTGAGATCGAAGAAACCTGGATTTGGCGGGGGCGGGCTCGCCTGGCAATAGGCGATCAGGTTGGTGCGATTGAGGATTTCCGAAAGGCTCTCGAGTATCATCCTGGATGGGAAGTGGCTGAGGCTGAGCTGGGAAACCTTGGTATCGCACCTTGAGATAAGGATTTGTGATTGTGATGCGCTCATAACTTTTCTTGCCAGGCAGTGATGAGGCATTAGTTTAGAACCAGAATCATCGGAATTCTTCCTGAAGAAAGCACTCTTAAGAATCTTGTGATGAGAACTTTGAGGAACGCGTATCATCTGTTTGATCTATCCAGGGAGTGACTTTGCTTGAACACGTACAGTCAAAATCAAGGATTTTGGATAAAGTTACTCTAGCGACATTGCACGCAATGTCCTTACGGATAGCAGGCATTTTTTACAAAATTCAACAAACTTCTCTCGTTTTTTACACCTTTTTCAATGGTTTGATTAAACCAAGCCAGGGGTTATAATCTGCCTATGCAAAAAAAGCAATGGGATATTCCCCAAAAGAAGAACAATCACTGGCTCAAGATCTTGCTGATCCTGGTTGGACTGGCAGTCCTGGCTGTGGTGGTTTATTTCTTACCTCCTGTCCATGATCGTCTATCCTGGCGTTTGGCAACAATTCGAGCGGAAATTTTCTATTTCTTCAACCCACCTGAGGAAACATCTTTCTCCCCTGCGCAGCAGGAAGCGATGGATGCGATCGTCCACCAGACCCAGACTGCCATGGCACCTTCCCCCACAGCCACTGTGGAGCCAACCTTGACGCCCACAAACTATGTCAGCCCTACGCCAACGCAAACCGCTTCGCCAACGCCTTCCCCCACACCTATCCCTGAGACGGTGCGCTTGGAGGGATTTGTGCATGAATTTCAAAAGTTTAATAATTGTGGCCCGGCTAACCTATCTATGGCGCTTTCCTATTGGGGATGGGAAGGCAGTCAGGAGGACACAGCGGCCTGGTTGAAACCCAACCAGCGCGATCGCAACGTGATGCCCTACGAGATGGTAGACTATGTGCGCACGCAGACGAATTTAAGCGCGGTATTGCGATGGGGCGGTGATCTTGAGATGATCAAAAAGTTCATTGCGGCTGGTTTCCCGGTGCTGATCGAACGCGGTTTTCTTGAAGAAGTACCCGAAAAAATGTGGATGGGTCATTACAATGTTATAAACGCTTATAACGATAATAATGAAACATTCTTAGTACAGGATTCATATGGTGGACCGGATGTTACTTACAGCTACGAAAGAATTGAACGGCATTGGCGGGCTTTCAATTACGTCTTCATCATGATCTATCCGCCCGATCGGGAAGCAGAGGTGATGAATATCCTTGGTCAGAATGCCGATGAAGATTTCAACCTGCAGTACGCAGCGGACAAGGCTTTAGAAGAAATCAGTATACAGCAGGGACGGGAATTGTTCTTTGCGTGGTTCAACTATGGCACCAGCCTGGTGAACCTTGCTGACTATTATGGTGCTGCAAAAGCCTATGATACGGCTTACGAGATCTACGCCGAGCTTCCTTCTAAACCATGGCGAATCACCTGGTATCAAACCGGTCCCTATTTTGCTTACTACTATACCGGTCGTTATCAGGATGTGATTGATCTGGCTGAGATCACTTTGAGTTACTCGTCGGTTGAACCAGCCATCGAAGAATCCTGGGTCTGGCGTGGACGTGCCCGGCTTGCACTGGGGGATGTCAACGGTGCGATAGAGGATTTTCGGAAAGCCCTGGAGTGGCACCCCGGTTGGTGGGTGGCAGAGCAAGAGCTGCACAGCCTGGGTCTTGAGCCATAAGTGGGGCCTTTTGTACAACGATTTGCAAATTGCCCCCCTTAAAATTACAATAAATACCATAGACAATACCAAAAGACACAACCCAATCAAAGGAGATCTTTATGTTCCACAAAATTACTGAAAAACTTGATCAGCAATTTCATTTTAATGCCGTAGACGCTCACTGCGATATCCCATGCGGAATCTATGACCCTCATCAGGCGCAAATTGGGGCTTTGACGGTCATTCGCATGGTGGACCTGATTGAGAATTTGCTCAAAGAGCATGGTGATTCCCTGAACGCTGAGCTTTTAAATAGCATGGCGCGCTATGTTGCTGTGAAAGAAGAGCATGCCGAATTAGCCAAACATGAGATTCGGGTCATTTGGGGTGATTTCATCAAGGACGCACATCTGGAAAAATATCCGCAATTGCACGGGCTGGTGCATAAGATCATGCAACTCGGTTCAAAGGCCCGTCAAACTGTCGATCGTGAAACCGCAGTTGCCCTGCTCGAGGCCATCAATGAATTTGCGGTGATCTTCTGGCAGATCAAAGGCATTGACACCAAACGAGCTAAATCTCCCTATTCGGTGAGCGAAGACGTCGTTCTTCCTGTGCTTTGAACCAATGCTGCGTTTGCTCAAGATCCGCGGGCATAGCCTCTCTCCGGATTTCCGAGAGGGTGAGTATGTCCTGACCGCAGG
>CAZWDG010000150.1:0-4815 GCA_964633075.1 uncultured Candidatus Brevefilum sp. | reverse complement strand
AAATAAAGGAGAATAGTTCATGGTTCCATGGTATATGTTGGATTATAAAAAAGTACTGGATGAGCTTGAGACTTCGTCAGAAGGTCTAACCACGGAGGAGGTTATAAAACGTCAAGAGAAATACGGCTTAAATGAACTTGTGGAAAGAGGATTGCGAAGTCCGTTAGCTGTGTTCTTAGGCCAGTTTACAGAAATAATGGTAATCATTTTGTTGATTGCTGCAGCGATTTCATTCTTAATTGGTGAAACGACTGATGCAATCATGATTTTGATCATCGTGATCCTTAACGCGATTCTCGGTTTTACTCAGGAATATCGCGCTGAGAGGGCAATGGAGGCATTGAAAAAACTATCCGTTCCTACTGTTCGCGTCCGCCGTGATGGTCAGATAAAAAAAGTCGATGCCAATAGCCTTGTGCCAGGAGATATGGTTTTGTTTGAGGCTGGTGATCGTGTGCCTGCGGATTGTCGAGTGATTGAATCAGTTAACCTCAGGGCAGAAGAAGCCGCTCTCACAGGAGAATCAGTGCCTGTTGACAAAACTGAGAAAAGCTTAACAGGGGAGAACCTTCCACTTGGCGATCGACGAAACATGATTTTTCTGGGTACCGCCATTACTTATGGGCGTGGTGAAGCAGTTGTGGTTAATACCGGAATGAAAACTGAGCTGGGGAATATTGCGGATATGCTTCAGACGGTGACTGAAGAAAAGACCCCTCTTCAACGCAAGATGGCTGAACTGGGAAAGTGGCTGGCCATTGGTGCATTTATTTTGGTCGCAATTGTCTTCGCTGTCGGTGTTTGGCGCGGCGGTGAGGTTGAGGAAATGTTCCTGACCGCTGTTAGCCTGGCTGTGGCAGCTGTGCCGGAGGGGCTTCCAGCAGTTGTGACGATTGCACTGGCGTTGGGTGCCCAAAGGATGGTTAAACGTCAAGCGTTGATTCGCAAGTTGCCAGCGGTTGAAACTTTGGGATCTGTGACGACAATCTGCTCCGATAAAACAGGTACCCTGACAGAAAACAGGATGACAGTAACCGTTCTGGATGTGGCTGGCACGAGGTTAGATCTGACAACAAAAATGGAACGTACCGGTGCGACGTTGTCGGGAAGAGAGGATATCATTGTTGAACCTGACAGAGATATTACGCTTCTGCTAGCGGGTGGTGCTTTGGCAAATGATGCTTTTCTCCAGCATGATGATGATGGCGAAGGTTTTCATACCATTGGGGACCCAACGGAAGGGGCCTTGGTTGCAGCATCAGCGCGTTTGGGTTTATGGAAAGAGCAGTTAGTTGAATTATTACCAAGAATTGATGAGGTACCCTTTACATCGGAACGCAAACGAATGACAACGGTACACGAATTTAAGAATCACACTTCTTTTGCTAATGGAAAACCTTACCAATTTCTCATTGATTATCTGCCAATTAATAATTATATTGTCTTCACAAAAGGAGCGGTTGACAGCTTGCTGGATATTTGTGATCGTGTGTGGTCTGAGGGTAATATCGAACCCTTAAATGAAGAGTGGACTTCCCGAATCGAGAAGGCTAATAATAACCTTGCAAAAGAGGGGATGCGGGTGCTGGGTGTCGCAATGAAATCCATTGATTCATTGCCGGAATCGGAAAAGGAAGATAATTTTGAGAGGGACCTGATTTTTGTTGGCTTGGCGGGTATGATCGATCCACCACGACCTGAAGTTCGTGATGCCGTTGCAGAATGTCGAACAGCGGGGATTCGCCCTGTAATGATTACCGGCGACCATCCATTAACAGCTTTGAACATCGCCCGTGACCTTGGTATTGTGCAGGCTGAAAGTGACGATGATAGTCATAAGTTGGTTATTAATGGACAACAACTGGCTGAAATGTCGGTTGATGAATTGGTGGATATTGTTGGTGATGTGTCAACCTATGCCCGTGTCAGCCCTGAACACAAAGTCAAAATTGTTGAGGCTTTGAAAAATCGCGGTGAAATCATCGCCATGACAGGCGATGGGGTTAATGATGCCCCTGCACTAAAAAGAGCAGATATTGGTGTTGCCATGGGCATTACCGGAACGGATGTGAGTAAAGAAGCGTCAGACATGATTTTGCTGGACGATAATTTTGCCACGATCGTACATGCTGTTGAAGAGGGTCGCACGATTTATGAAAATATCCGAAAATTTATCAAGTACACCATGTCCAGCAATATCGGTGAAATATTGGTGATGCTAGTTGCACCAATCCTGGGACTTCCTATCCCACTAAATGCCATCCAGATTCTTTGGATCAATTTGGTTACAGATGGACTGCCAGGTCTTGCCTTGGGGGTCGAACCAACATCACCTGATACAATGAAACGACCGCCACATCCGCCAACCGAAAGTGTTCTTGCCAGAGGATTGGGCACATATATGATTTGGGTTGGACCCTTGATGGGTATTGTAGCGTTGTTACCCGAGCTACTGACAAGCTTTACGTCGATGCACTATAACTTTGAGGTGTGGAGCACAATGGTGTTTTCTACATTAACCCTTGCTCAAATGGGAAATGCATTAGCCATTCGATCTGATCGATTGACACTGATGCAATTAGGCATTTTTACCAATCCTGCTTTGATCAGTGCTGTGCTTTTAACTTTTGCTCTCCAAATGGCGGTCATCTATGTTCCATTTCTCCAAAATATTTTTGACACGACAGCATTAAGCTTTGGCCAATTAATGTTAAGTCTGGGCTTGAGTGCGATCGTCTTTGTTGTCGTGGAGTTTACGAAGTGGATTAGACAAAAAATGGATCGAAAAAAGTTATAAAAAATTAGAGCTGGATGAGATAGAGGAAGGCTTTTTGGAAGATATATTTTAGGTGATAATCTACAAGCTGCAAGAATTGAATTTACCATCCGTTTATCGAATAAAATTCAATTAGGGCCATGCAAAAACTTTGTGTCATCTGTACAAAATTAAAATAGCAAGGCTGGAATTTACAAGCCAGCCTTGTTTTATTAAAGCTTTTTATGCTGCAATTGGTCTTCGAACGATCATCACTGGACATGGTGATAATTGAGCCAGTCGATAAGGGATTGTGCCGAACAGGAAGCTTCCCACATGGGTTCGCTCTGAAGCACCCACAACCAGAAGATCGTAACCCCCAGATCGGGACGTATCAACAATAGTTTGCACAATATCATTGCTG
Organism: uncultured Candidatus Brevefilum sp.; assembly: GCA_964633075.1. Lineage (GTDB taxonomy): Bacteria > Chloroflexota > Anaerolineae > Anaerolineales > Anaerolineaceae > Brevifilum. Next base: position 1,636 of record CAZWDG010000150.1, on the reverse strand, counting down.
ATCTCAATTTTTACATCGAGTTCAAAATTGTGTTGAAGATCTAATAGGCTTTTATGCGCCATGTTTTTTACAATTTTGGTTTGCTCTTCAATGTCGGATGACGAAGAAGGTGGAATGATTCTGAGCAAGGTAATTTTTCCTTTCTCAGCACCTGTAAGTTGAGCAACAAGTTGTAACCCCAGTAGAACATTCGGGCCATCACCCAGAGGAACAAGAATTCGTTCAATCCGATCTGAACTCAGGGGAATATGCTCCGGCCTCAGCACGGACGATGGTTCTTTTGGTCGAGAAATCTGGAATGCTCCCATGATCAACCAAATTAAATATCCAACTGGAATGAGGGAAAGAAATAGGAAAAGAGCTATTTTCCCCGCCAGTACCCACATGCTGTCTTCTCCTAAGGTGAAAGTAGGCGCACGGATAGGGAAAATAAGGTTAATGACATATCCGATTAGAAACCCAATGATGAATATGCCAATAATGAAGAGGATGGTATTTCGTCTCCGAATTTTTTTAGTTGATCTCATATTGGTTCACTTCTTCCTAAATAGCATCTTTTTGTGAGCATCAAGCCCGATCTCAGAAACTTCGCTTTGGCTAAGAATTGTCAGTGCTTTCTATATCATTTGTAGATGATTTCCTTTCTTGAGTCAATAGAATCTTTGGAGTCTTTTTTGATTTTTTTGAATCTAAAAGTGAGTTGTCGCCGTTTTATAAGCTGAAAATGTATGCCTTTCTCGATTAACATTTCTCCTTTAATGGATACCATAAGAAAAAACAATGATGATTCTGATCGGTTACTGATCAAAAGCATAAATGTAGAAGATATCATAATGAAAATAAAGCCCTAAGACAGCGATACTTAAGAAGAAATGGTAAAGCATTCCCAAAAATCGACGATTCGTTCATAATAGAGGAAGATGAAAGAAAAAGAGAGGCATTTATCCTTTTCAAATGCACAAACATCCACTAAAATCAAGTCCAAATGATACAGGATAAATGATGAATGATGAAGTGACTCCTTCGTTCCTGTTTGCAAATAAAATTCCTTTCTAGGAATTGTTATAGAGAAGGCACAGATGGATAAATTTATTGCAGTAGCTGGGAATATCGGCGTTGGAAAATCGACTTTAGTCAAATTGCTCAGTGAAAAACTGGGATGGACGCCTTTTTATGAACCGGTGACCGAGAATCCCTACCTGGCTGATTTCTATGAGGATATGCAAGCCTGGGGCTTCCATTCACAAATCTATTTTCTGATGCGTCGATTGCGGATTCATCGGAAACTAATGGATGAGGACAACTCGGTTATCCAGGATCGCAGCGTTTACGAGGATGCTGAGATTTTTGCCCATAACTTGTACTTACAGGATGCGATCACTGAGAGGGACTATCATACCTATTGTGAACTCTATCAAGTGTTGGTGGAATTTCTCCCTCGACCTGACCTGGTGATTTACCTGAGGGCATCGATTTCAACCTTGCTGGACCGGATCACCAAACGGGATCGCTCCTATGAGCGGACGATCAGCGCAGAATATTTGTCGGATCTCAACGAGCTTTATGAAAGCTGGGTTGATCACTTCAATCTCTGCCCGGTTTTGATTATCCCGTGCGATAATTTGGATTATGTGGC
>CAZWDG010000149.1:0-4825 GCA_964633075.1 uncultured Candidatus Brevefilum sp. | reverse complement strand
AATTAGAGATTATTGAACTTCTTAAGGAGCAGTACACCGTGGGATTCCTGGGGGAGGGGATCAATGATGCACCGGCTTTAAAGGCGGCTAATGTTTCGATGGTAGTGCAATCTGCGGCTGATGTGGCTCGGGAGACCGCCGATATTGTCCTTCTGCAAAATGATCTAAGGGTTATCGTGGATGGTATTCGTGTTGGACGCGAGACTCATTCCAACACATTGAAATACATCCGGGCGACTTTGGTTTCCAATTTTGGAAATTTTTATGCTGTTGCCATAGGATCTTTGTTTATTAGTTTTCTACCAATGTTGCCCAAACAATTATTATTGTTGAACCTGCTCTCTGATTTTCCGATGATGGCAATTGCTTTTGACAGAGTATCAAAAGAGGAAATAGCACATCCTCAACGATATGATTTCCGATCGCTATATATTATTTTCGTAAGCTTGGGATTGGTAAGCACCGTTTTTGACTTTATTTATTTCGGGTTGTTTTATCGTATTTCGCCTGAGGTCCTGCAGACCAACTGGTACATTGCAAGCGTCATAACGGAATTATTGTTGTTGATTTCCATCCGATCCATGTTACCGATTGAAAAAGCCGGGATGCCAGCTCCATTGATTGTTATCCTTTCAGTTTTAGCGTTTATCATAACGCTTGCTTTGCCAATGATCCCCTGGACCGCAAGATTCTTTGAATTTATTAGACCCTCATGGGGTCACCTGGGATTGATCGTCGGTTTAGCATCATTGTATTTGGTTATTTCCGAAATCATAAAACGACCTCTTGCTGCATTTTTGAGGACAAGCAACCACTAGGTTGTTTAGTTCTATGAAGATTTGTACTCGGAAATTCAAAATGCTGGATAAAATTTCGCTTCAGTAATTCTGGCGTTTTTTATAGTGAGGCTTTGCGCAGCACCCTGGAAGGGGAATTGCCCTCTGGAAGAGTCGCAAAGCACTCTGTAAGAATGGATTCGAACCAAAAAGGACTGATCTATGTCAGTCAGTCCTTTTTTATAGCGGGGCATCGCGCAGCACCCTGGAAGGGCAATTGCCCCCTGAAATGGTGGATTCGAACCAAGAAACGCCAGAATACACATCTGGCGTTTTTAGTAGCGGGGCTTGGACGTCGTCCCCTGTGGGGGATTCGAACCAAGAAACGCCAGAATAGACATCTGGCGTTTTTTATAGCGGGGCTTGGATTCGAACCAAGGACCTCCAGGTTATGAGCCTGACGAGCTACCACTGCTCTACCCCGCATCAGGACTAGGATTGTATTTTATTTATAACGCTTTGTCAAGCGATTTTTAGCTTTATAGCTAGAATTATCAGGTCACTCGCAAAATTCTTCAGGTTTTGTTGCTCAAAATTGAACAAAATAAGATTATTTTCGTATAGATTATGTAGTAATAATTATTATTTTGGTTTGTTTTCCTCCGAAATTGAAAAAATCAGTTTGAATTCATATTGTTTTGGAGTCAATTGATATTTTATCAGTGTGTCAGGACCGCAAGCATTGCTGCCAAGTCCGGTTTGTGTAAAATCAAGATACAGGTAAGGCACCTCCTCCCACAGGATTTCGTCCGTATGCCTGGCTTGCGTGAGATTATCCAGGGAACAATAATGAAGGCTGAAGTTCAGATACGGCAATCCCTTGACTGTAATTCTTGGGGCTTCCTCTCCATAGAATTGAACCCAACGTACATCTATGTGGTTTCCATTTTCTTGAGGATTGATATATGAATGGAATAAGTCCGCAATCTTAGCCTGGTAAAGATCGATAAAAGCAGAATCTTTGCGGTCAGCATAACTTTCATGCGGACCCCTGCCATACCAACTTACATGGGAAAACGAATGGTTTAGACGCGTCTTGAATCCAAGACGGGGAAGGCGGGTTTGAAGATGGTGAGGTGTGAATTTCAGGTGAATTTGAAGATTTCCATCTGGCAAGAAGGCGTAAATGATCTCGTATTCGCTATGCGGTTTATGTCCATCTGCAGCCAGGTTGCCCTTGACAAGGATTTTCGGAAAACCCGATTCAGAGTGTTGAATATTGATCATGTTTTGCCTGGCGCGGGTACGGTCAAGGCCATCTATAATCCATTCCTGGGCAACATGAATGTCATTATCGGTCGGCGCTCGCCAGATGTTGAGGGTTAATGGAGCAATGAAGATATCGTGACCTGTCACTTGCCATGAATCGATCCATCCAGTCTGTTTGTTGAGCACAAATTTTTGTCGGTCATCACTTATTTCTAGGTTATTTGTGGTCAGTATTTCTACAACAGAGTAATTGGTTGATGTAGAATGGCTCTTTTTTGAAATGGTATGACCACCTTTCTGCAGTAGTTTTTGGACTCGAGAGACGACAAGTCCTCTTTCAGCCCATAGGGTGTCTTGTTTTAATTTAAAGAGGATCTCCAGCCAGACTTCCTTATTCTTTAGAAAAGCTGTGTTTTTTTCGGAGAGATTTGGATTATTTTTAGCACCAGGTTTAACAACTGGCATATCAAGAGTAAGGTTGATTTGGATTCCAGGTGAGACACCTGATACATCAAAAGGGAGGTCAATATCAACGCTGGTGCCAGGTGAGACATCTGGCAATTCAAGAATACCGTTAGCCAGGATCGAACCCTCCACCTTAATGGCATATTCAGCGTATAAATGACTCAGGTCAACGAAATTATAGCGATTATGGAGCGTCAGGCGCTTTTCTTCCCAATTAACATCGCTGATAACAACTGGTTGAAGCCAGTATTGCAACTCATAAAGCCCAGGATGAGGTTCTCGATCCGGGTTGACCAGCCCGTTAATACAGAAATTGCCGTCATTGGGGACATCACCGAAATCTCCCCCATAGAGGAAGGTGAAAGCCCCGTCAGGAAGAACCTTTCGCAGCCCTTGATCAACCCAATCCCAGACACAGCCACCGATCAAGCGTGGATACTGGTAGATCGTCTGCCAGTATTCTCGCAAACTACCCGGACTGTTACCCATAGCGTGAGCATACTCACACATAAAGTAAGGCCTCGGATCATCCATCTTATTTACCCCAGCATTTTTCAGAGCCTTGATGGTTGGATACATGACGCTGACAATGTCGACCTCCTGGGCATCCCCGGCGCCCTCATAATGGATCGGGCGCGTCGGATCTTTTTCTCGAATCCAGGTTGCCATCTTCTTGTGATTTTCACCATACCCTGATTCATTGCCCAATGACCACATCAGGATACACGGGTGGTTCTTATCCCGCTCAACCATGCGTTTTGCCCTATCCAGGTAAGCATCGGTCCATTCTGGTGAGTCTGACAACTCAGACCAGTCCCCAGTAAGGGTAAAGCCATGGGTTTCCAGGTCAGCCTCATCAATGACATACAGTCCATAGCGGTCGCAAAGCGCATACCAGTAGGGGTGGTTGATGTAGTGCGATGTCCGCACAGCGTTGATGTTGTAGCGCTTCATCATGGCTGCATCGCTTTCCATTCGTTCTTTAGAGATCCTCCAGCCTGTGTCGGGGTCAAATTCGTGGCGGTTGACACCTTTGATGGTAATCGGCTGTCCATTGACCTGTAATTGTTGATCTGCGATGCGGATGCTTCTAAACCCGATGTTGAAACCAACAACTTCATTAGTTTTGCCTTCAGAATCCAAGGTCTTAATCATGAGTTGGTAGAGATTGGGGGTCTCCGCCGTCCAGGGAGAGACATTAGGTAAAGTCTCTATGACAACTTCATCTGAGAGAATCTTCTGGGAAAGCAGGTGACTTCCTGAAGAGTCGTGTAAGGAGATATTTAGCGGCAGGATGGCGTGATTGTTAATCTGAAATGAAATTCCTAAACTGCCATATCCCGTGTCTGTGTCAAAATCTGCATGGATTTGAACATCCTGGAGGTGCTCGAAAGGTCTGGCAGTGAGATAGACATCCCGAAAGATGCCGTGCAAGCGCCACATATCCTGATCCTCAAGGTAAGCCCCATCACACCACTTAAATACGATGACTGTCAACAGATTTGATTCCTCTTTCGACAGATAAGGTGTGAGTTGGAATTCGTTGGTAAGATGGCTACCCTTACTGGCACCTACAAATTGGCCATTGAGATAGACCTCAAACGCAGAGCTCACGCCTAAAAATGTCAAGATGATATCATTTTCCACCCAATCCTTGGGAATTTGTATACTTCTCTGATAGACTCCTGTTGGATTTTCATTGGGCACAAAGGGCGGATCTACGGGGAAAGGATAGGTGAAGTTAAGATACTGGGGTCGGTCAAAGCCAGAAAGCTCCCAGCAACCAGGGACATCTATCTGGTGAGTCTCGTCCGGATTTGCAGAGGTTTCCAGCAGCGGATTCGGAACATCACCAGGGGATAGATAGAATTGGAAATCCCATTTGCCGTTCAAACACATCAACCTGTCGGAATCTTCTGGGAATTCTGGAATTGGTTTGTGTGGATCAGCAAAAGGGATAAACCAGGCATGCGGGGAAAGGGAGTTAATTTGAGTGATGTCGGGGTTTTCAAGGTTCAGCATCGGTTTCCTTTATCGTCATCTTGATGTTTGTTCACTGCTATCCAAAGATGATAAAATTAAATCATGATCATTTTAACACGCATTCAAGGGCATCATGGCGAATAGAACGGAAGAAATGACAATCTGGGGACATCTTGAAGAGTTGCGGAAGCGATTGTTGTTGGCCTTAATTGGCTTGGTCCTTGGTGTGATCCTCAGCGTGATCTTTGCGAATAAATTACTTGACCTTATTGCAACGCCTGTTGGCGGCTTGGAGAACCTGCTCTCCATTCAAGTCACAGAGAACTTAAGCG
>CAZWDG010000148.1:0-4835 GCA_964633075.1 uncultured Candidatus Brevefilum sp. | reverse complement strand
GTCCTGGCGGGATATGATCTGATACGGGAGGAATACCTCCAAACCCCCACGCTTCCCCCACAAGCATTACCCCGAATTTTGAGTGACTGGGAAGAAAAACATGTCTGCCTCGTATCAAATACCCAGAGGGCTATTGAGGACACTGCCACGTTGGCCGCTCTCCTCAGGTACCAGCTGATTGGTAACCTTCTGGCTTACCCATTATCTCTGCCAGAACAGGGGTTGGTGGGCGGTGTGATTTTGCTTTCACCCTATACCGACAAACATTGGGGCTACAAAACCCTGACATTATTGGACACAATCAAAGATACGCTGACCAAAGTCCTCTTCACGGAAAGCCCGGGGGAAGGGATAAAGATTGCGTTTGAACGGTCCCAATTGGAAATGAATACCCTCAACGAAGAAAAAGGTGTCTTGATCAAAACGATCAACCAGTTGAGCGCCACGATCGAGGTGCAAGAAGCGGACATTAAACAGTTAAAGGCTAAATACCAGATTGAGAAGCTTAAAACGGTCAAACAGCTCGAAGAATGCCAGATGAAAATCGACTCCTTAAGATCACAAATGAACGCCCAAAAGGAGAATGCTGTCTTACTGGAACAAATCCAGCAAGAAATCCGTCAGTTAACCACAGAGCGAAATCAACTTCAGACAGCATTGTCCCGGGCAAATGCCAGGATCAAGGATCTTGAAAGTGAAACTGGGCAGACTGGTCCGATTCGCCTGTCTACTCAAAACCAGATTCTCAGTCTTGATTCCATCGCTGCGACGATTAGATTGGATTTGGCCTCTCAAGTGCAGCAGAAGAATATCGATCTCGAGATACAAAATCCGGATGACGGGCAGCTGATCAAGTCAGACCCGGAGCTTTTGCACACGATCCTTAAGAATTTACTCAGCAATGCCATCCTTGCCTCCCAACCGGGTGGAAAGGTCCAATTGCATCAAAAAATCGCATTTGAAACAGGAATGCTGGTATTTGAGGTAACGGATTTCGGTCAGGGATTGACCCAAGCAGAGCAGCAGGCTTTGTTTAGCGCTGAGTACAGCACCATTCCTGGAATCGGCAGCATCCCAGCCATCCGGGAAGCCATTCGTGGTATCCGCGTATTGAACGGCAAAATCTGGTTACGGAGTAAAAAGGCGACTTTTACAACCTTTCGTGTGCAATTGCCAGTACGCATTATTGATTGAATTATGGCTTACATCGGCTATAATGGATAAGGATTTATAGAGCAAAAATGCAAAAATTAAAACAGGCTTATATTATGAACACGAGACAAGTCACAACCAATGCTGGGCAGAGCAGACAGCGACCCAAACCACTAGAAATCACGATTGTTATGGTTTTTGCAGCCTTAGTCTGTATTTTAGGATTCATCCTCACTTCGGGCGTGGTCTCCAGTAAAAATTACATGAGCAGAGCCTATACCTATGCTCAACAAACAAAAACTGCCCTTAATGCCACGCCAACTGCGACACCCTTCCAGCCATTGGGGGTGATCGATACCCCACAACAGAATGTCATCATCCCAAATCCAACATTAACCGACCAGGTTTTACCAATACCAACCCTCAAGAGCCTTCAAAAGCCTGAAGGGCAGCTCAACATACTCCTGCTGGGATCGGATGTCAGACCAGATGATGGCGGTTTCCGCACAGATGTCATGGTCTGGGTATCGCTGAATCCCAAAGGTGAATTTGTCAGCGCGGTCTCTTTCCCGCGTGACCTGTTTGTCCAAATCCCCGGTCAGGGTGAGAACAGGATCAATGTGGCCTTCCCTTCTGGCGGATTTGATCTCCTGGCAGATACCATGGAACTCAATTTTGGTATCCGCCCGGATCGATATCTTATGGTCGATTTCAACGGCTTTAAGACTGTGATCAATAACTTGGGGGGAATTCAGGTGCAAACCGCACAAAATTTGACAGATTCTTGTGCAAAGTGGATTAATCCCAGCGGGATGTGTAGTGTTGGACCCGGTCCGGTACAGATGAATGGCGAGGTTGCGCTGTGGTACGTTCGTTCGCGTTACTCGACCAATGACATTGAACGAGCCCGTCGATCTCAAGAGGTGATTGAAGCCATATTCCGTCGCCTGATGAGCCTGGATGTCATTCTAAAAGCACCTGACCTTTATAATGCCTACACCAACTACGTTCAAACGGATATTACTCTGGGAGAAGTTATTTCGATGCTGTCCTTGGCGAGCAAGATCTATGAAAATGGAGATATCCGTAATTACGTGATTGATTATGACCTGGCCTACGATTGGATTACCTACCAGGGGGCACAGGTCCTCGTGCCAGATATTGAAGGCATCCGAGAGTTAATGATTGAAGCATTGACCCTAAATTGATCAGGAACGAACTTTTCCACATCTCTAATTCGTAGCGACGTTGCCTATAACGTCGCTATTTTATCTTCAGACAAAATAGTATCCTGACCATTTGTTGAAGAAATTGGAACTACTCAATCTGCAAGAGAAGTGATAGAAAATTTCTTATGATGGATATCTTTTTTCTGGTGATCTTTGTTGCTCGAATCGCCCATTTGGCAATTGACATTTCCTCTGGTTTGCTATAAACTTAAACAAAACACTGACTACACGAAATTCACCCATGGAGGTGCGATGACCGATCAATCTACCCACCTAACCGGAAGACCTGCATTTTTAACCGAAAATTCCCTTCTCCAACCCGCTATTCAAGCGTGGCAATTTTTCTTGAACGATCAAGGGCGTTCGCCAAATACTATCAAAGCCTTCATCGCAGATCTCAACTTACTCGAAGCCTTCCTGCCACCTGATAAAACCCTGGGTGAGATCACATTAAAGGACCTGGAAAACTTCACCCAATGGCTTGAAAATGAACGCGGTGTACCATGCAGCCCTAAGAGCCTCTCTCGAAGGATCACTTCACTGAAAAGTTTTTTCCGCTGGTTGCAGCGTGGCGCGGTGTTAATGGTGGATCCCGCCGATAAGCTTCTCCAACGCTCTGTGACCAGTCCCTTGCCCGAAGTTATGACGGGATTAGAGGTTGAAAAAGCCCTGGCAGCCGCGACTGCCATGCGCCAGGCTGAGCCGCCCGATGCCCGCCCCTACACTTTACTCAAGCTTCTATTGGAAACAGCGATCAAAAAAGGCGAATGTCGAGATATCAGCCTCAACCACCTATCTGTTGAGGATGGGGACAACGCCCACGTCTTTATCCGCTATACCGATCCACGCTATCGCTATAAAGAACGAAAAATCCCCCTCTCAAAAGAATGGGTTGAATCCTTCAATGAATATGCTACCCAGTATGAACCCCAAGAAAGGTTGTTTCCCTGGACGGCACGTCGCCTGGAATATATCCTGGAGGACATCACCAAAGAAGCTGGATTGGATAAGCGGATCTCATTTGATATGTGCCGCTGGACCAGCGTCCTGATGGATTTGACTGAGGGGAAAGACCCCGAAACCATCCGCCAGAAGCTGGGAGTCTCGAAAATCCAATTCCGTGAGGTCCGCAACAAATTACGGACGCTCGCCTTACAGCAAGGATTTGAGATCATAGATGATTCGGAAGTGGATACCTAAAGAGAAAACGAAACAATCTTTAGAGACGAAAAGCCGAGAATACCGGCTATTTTCTTTCGAGGTTTCACGCGGCACGAATCAATTTGAGATGTAAAAGTCGCCGCGTTTGATCGCTGACCTTGAAGGGCTCTGAGGGCCGTAAGCCCACCACCCATGCAATTTCATCATCCGAACAGACCAACGGCCAGCTATCCCGAAAATGTCTGGGAATTTTTTTGTTGATAAAGAAATCTTGCAAAGATTTTGTGTGATGGGTCATCCCAATCGGCTGCCAGCGTTCCCCTGGTTTTCGTCCGCGCACAATCAGAGGGAATGTCAGCCGATCAGCATCCAGCCAGGCTTCCTTTGGGCTGATTGCCTTTAGATCAGCCAAGAAATCACCTGGCATCTCAGGGATAAGGTCTGAGGCAATTTGCCAACCATGACTTAATCGCACAGGATGATCGATATCCAAACATTCTTGGGCATTTGGGAAGATTAACAAAGGTGTTCCAAAATCCGGCAACATCGCATCCCAATCCTTGATCACCAAAATGTCCCCAACAAGCGCCAAATTTAATCTGGCGATCAGGTCGATTTCCCTGCTTTCCGGGGGCTCAGCGGCAAAGGCTAAGCCCTCTTGGATGACGTCATAACCGACATCGCGCAAATCAGGTCGCAGAAGGGCAATCGCCCGTCTTAAGATCCGCCTTTGCATCGCTTTATCAAGCTGGATAAAAAGGGGATAGTCCAGTTCCACCCTGTCTCCTGTTTGGGCGCGGAAACAAACGTCCCAGGCATTCTGAGCGAGGCTTTCAAGTAAACCATCCTCCTCACCCAGCACATCTGCTGTCCGCCATAGGACTTTACGAAATTGGGGGTTATAGGTTTCCAATTCAGGGATCAGGATATGCCGTAAGCGATTTCGAAAATACGTTGTATCCAGGTTACTCGAGTCCACCTGAGGGATCACCCCTATCTGATCGACAAAAGCTTTAATTTCATACCGCCAAATTCCCAACAGGGGTCGGACAAGGGGAATATGTGCATCCCAAAGGGGAAAGATGCGACGGTAAGACATACCAGAGAGCCCCGGAAGCGCTGCGCCGCGTAAAAAATGCATCAAGACTGTTTCAACCTGATCGTCAGCGTGATGGGCAACAACCACTGCCTGAGCTTGATGAAGGTTCGCCTGTTCAAATAAAAATGCATAGCGCACATGACGGGCTGCCTCTTCAATCGACTGATTTTCATTTTCCGCCACTTCCGAAACAT
>CAZWDG010000147.1:0-4850 GCA_964633075.1 uncultured Candidatus Brevefilum sp. | reverse complement strand
TATAACGGATTTATTCTTCTAATGCCAATGTGATTTCCTCATTTTGAAAAACTTTCTCTGTACCACTTAACTCAATGTCTGAAAAAAGACTCTTTTGTTCCGCTAAAGCGTACTGTTGTTTGACCAGTTCCAGGATGGCAAGAAAAAGGACAATTGCATCGATCCTGTCATAATTTTTTGGAAGCATTGCTTTGTATGAGAGCTTATTCTCTTGTCTGAGGTTTTGTATCAGATCCCTCAATTTGTTTTTTATTGTCCTTCTGGGGATTGCTACCACCGAGGTTATCGGCGCGGCATCCTCCTCGTAACGATAAAGTTGCTTGAGATAAGCAATGAGTTCATTAATGGATACATCACCGAGGTCTAATTGATCGTGAACAACTGCTGGAGGAGCCAGGCGAATATAAGTGCGATGTCCTTTTTCTTCCAGGGATCTCAGCCATTGTGCTGTGTGTTTGATGCTTTTGTAGATCTTAAGCTGTCTAATCAAGCTTTCAGCAGGATCTTCTTCACCTTCTTCTCTCTCAGGCGGGCGCGGCAACAAAGCCTCAGATTTGATCTGAATAAGTTTAGCGGCGATGATCAGGAAACCTGATACTTCAACAGCTGATGCCTGTCCCATTTTGTTGATATGATCCAGGAACTGATCTGTAACCTTTGCCAGTGACAAACGGGTGATATCCAACTCTGCTTTGATAATCAGATTCAGTAAAAGATCCAATGGGCCATGATAGATATCGGTGTGAACAGTGTAATCTGCACCAGATGTACTGAAGATTGCCATAGTAAAATTCCTGTATGGTATTATACCTTTTTGAAACGATCTGAAAAGTTGTTGGTAAGAAAATATTTTGATATTTGAATATTTTCGGTTACAATCATAACTTGATAAACAACAGTCAAGCATGAAATTTGAACTGTTGATGCGCAAGCCATTTTCTAAAGATGGCTGGCGCATCGATAGTTCTGGATAAAGGACCCAGAACCGTGGATGATATATTTTACACAGAATCACCTGAAGATTTTGCAAAACGTCTGAATTTACCTCTATTAGACAATTTCTTATTATCCCGTGCGTTAACGCATCGATCCTATCTTAACGAAAATAAAGATGCGATTGAGGACAATGAACGATTGGAGTTCCTGGGGGATGCTGTCCTTGATTTTATTGTTGCTGATTGGCTTTATAATCATTATCCAGAAAAACCAGAAGGAGATCTCACACGACTCAGGGCAGCTCTAGTTCATACTGATCAACTGGCGAACTTTGCGCGCCAAATTCAGTTAGGGCGCAGTTTGCGCTTAGGCAGGGGAGAGATTCAGGCGGGTGGACGGGAACGTTCAACTTTATTGTGCGATGCCTTTGAGGCGTTAATTGGTGCCTTATATCTGCATGGCGGAATCTCAGCAGTGAATGACTTTTTAGTACCGATGTTGAAGGATGTCGTTGACATTATTTTTCAAAATCATATGGATGAAGATACAAAGAGCCGACTGCAAGAATGGGCTCAGGGGAATGGATTTAGCTCACCCAGGTATATTCTAGTTGCTGAAGAAGGACCCGATCATGCGAAATCGTTTGAAATGGAAGTCAGGATCGGGATAAAATCCTATGGCAGGGGAAAGGGATCAAGTAAACAGGTCGCTGAAAAAGCAGCTGCAAGGCAGGCTTTAATTGAAATTGGTATCCTGGAACAGTGAAAATTTATGATTAGACGTTTGAATGCTATTGAACTGCAAGGAGTAAAAACCTTTGCTACCCTGACCAGATTAGAATTCCCGGGTCAAATTACTGCTATTGTCGGCCCGAATGGATCTGGTAAATCGAATATTGCTGATGGTATTCGCTGGGTCCTTGGAGAACAGTCCTATTCCTTATTACGCGCAAAACGAACTGAGGATATGATTTTCTCAGGTTCTCAACAAAAATCTCGATCCGGGATGGCATTGGCTACCATTACTTTTAATAATGAGGATGGGTGGTTGCCGATTGATTTTTCAGAAGTCTCTATTTCCCATCGTGCTTACCGTGATGGTCAAAACGAATATTTGATCAATGGGCAGAAAGTTCGTTTAAAAGATATTTCTGAATTATTATCGCAAACGGGTTTGGCAGAGCGCACCTATACCATCATCGGTCAGGGATTAGTTGATGTTGCTTTAGCCATATCACCCGATGAACGACGGAAGCTTTTCGAGGAAGCAGCGGGAATTGGGCTTTATCGATCCAGGAAAGAAGAAGCGCTTCGGCGGTTAGAAAATACTCGCAAAAACCTTGATCGCATAATGGATATTTTGTCTGAAATTAAACCGCGCTTACGCAGCCTTGAAAGGCAAGCCAATCGGTTTGCTGACTACGAGATATTGAGATCAAATCTACAGGATTTGTTGAAGCAGTGGTACGGTTTTCATTGGCACCAGAAACAGGAGGACCTTCGCGACAGCCGCAATGCATATCGTGATTATGAAAGAAAATTAAGCGATCTACGCACAAATAATTCTGAAACAAAAAACAAGGTTGATGAAGCTCGGGAAGAATTACAAAAAACGCGCAAGGCACTTGAAGCGGCGCATGGTGAACTCTCTGAAGCACATCGGAAGCTGGAAACCCGCACTCGAGAATTGGCGATTATTGATGAACGAAAACGATCCTATCATCATCAAAAAAGCAACCTTGAAATTGATCTTGCCAATATCGATGAGGAAATTAAGGCTCTTGTATCTCAAAAACAAAGCTTTGATGAAGATAACCAACGTCGCCAGGCTGAATTTGAGTCAGCGGAAAGCGAAGTCCAACAAATTGGAAGTAAACTCGTGAGCTTAACGCATCAAAAGGAATCCATTGAATCTCAATTGGAAGAAATCAGAAGAGATCGAATTACGATTGAAACTAAATGGGTCCAAGTCAACGCACGGATAGAGGAGCTTGAGAACAGAAATATCTCTTTCAAGAAAGAGCAACATAAAGTTGAAAGTGCACTTCAAAAGATTGGTGATGAGATTAACATTTTGAGTGACTCATTAAATTCATTGGATCAGGCTTACACCGAAAAAGAGGAAGCTTATCGGAAACTCCAGGATCAACTGGAAAATATCACCAAAAATCTCGAGGAACATTCAAAAGAAAAGCAAAACCTGGAACAATCGATATCTGAACAGGAAACAAGACGGGCAAAATTGATGACCCAACTTGCTGTATTGGAACAGGCTGAGGCTGCATTACAAGGTTATTCTGAAGGATCAAAGAAATTGGTAGAAAATTCTCGAAAAGGAGAATTGCCGAAAGGTGTTGAACCTCTCGCAAAATTTATCGTTGTTGAAGAAAAGTTTGAGAAAGCCATTGGTTCTGCTTTAGGTGAAATGACGGATTTATTAATCGTGCCGTCTAAGGAAAAAGACTTTATTATTGAATACCTTGAATCCACAGACAATGAGCGTGTCGCCCTCGTCGCTTTAGATAAAAACCGATCAACACGGGGAATGAAATCCTTAACCCCCATGGATGGTGTGTTTGGATATGCAAATGAGTTCATACAGGTTGAACCTCAGTATCGTGAGCTGGTTGACCAGTTATTTTCCAACACGATTATTGTAAAAGATAAGTTCGTCGCTCAAAAGTTACAATCGAGCATGGATAATATTGATAAAATTGTGACTTTAAACGGTCTTGTTTATCAATCTAATGGCGTTGTGATCTCTGGTCAGAATGTCTCTGGAAAACGGATTGGGCGCACTCGTCACCAATCAGAGATGAGAGAAGAGTTGTCGCAGGTTGATAGACTGATATCAGACTTGATTACTCAAAAAAATGATCTAGTGGAATCTGCTCAACAATATGAGGAAGAGCAAGAGGATCTACTCCAAAGATTAGAAGCAAAATCTCAAGAGAAAAATGTTGCATTCCAAAAGAAACAATCTGCTGAAGATAGCCTGACACGATTAAGTGATCAATTATCCTGGCATAAGGATCAATTATCTAATATCCAACAGAGTCTCCAAGAGACGCAAGATGCAATTCAATCGGGTAAGGGGGAAATTGGACACTTAAAGGATCAAATTGGAACAATTCGATCTCTCGAGCAGGATAAACTTAAGGATTTGGATGCGCTGCCATTGTTTGATTTGCAACAGGAACTGAATCGTTGGCAAACACATCGCGTTGTCACACAAAATGCGCTTGAACTTGCCCATCAGCGTTATCTTGATCATGAAAACAGGGTGGGTGAATCGGAGAAGAGATTACGAACTTTTGAAAATCGATTAATGGACCTTGAAACAAACCTCTCTACGCTCACCGAAAATGAAAAAAATTTGAGGGATGACGCGAAAAATATCGCTCTGATTATTGAAGAAAAAAAGACGAATCGCATTGAGCCATTACAGAACAGGGAAGAGCAAATTGCGACAAGTATTGCAGAAATAGAAAAATTTGAGGAAAACTCTCACAATCAGGTAGTAATTGCAGAGCGCCAATATACCCAGTTAAAGCTTGAGCTGAGTCGTCGCCAGGATCAGCTTGATCATTTACGAGAACGGATTGAGGATGACTTTGGTCTGGTTACCTACGATTACGCACAACAAATCGATGGTCCAACGCCCTTGCCTTTTGGTGAAAAAATGATCCAAAGCCTACCCAAAGTTGATGTTGTTCCTGAAACGACAGAGGCTGATATCAGACAGCTTAAAGGCCAAATGCGACGGATTGGGTTGGTTAATCCTGAAGCTCAGCAGGAATACTTGGAAGTCAAAGAGCGTTTTGAATTTCTTTCAAATCAAATTATCGATCTCGAAAAGGCCAGTGAAGATCTAAGTGAAGTAATTGCGACTTTAGATGAATTGATGTCTCGTGA
>CAZWDG010000146.1:0-4855 GCA_964633075.1 uncultured Candidatus Brevefilum sp. | reverse complement strand
GGAGATGATTGTTGTTCGTGTTGGCCCGTAGAACGAGCAAAATGTGGACTATGGGACAGATTATTACATCGTTGTGATTGTGAAAATACCGCTTGACAAATGTAATAAAGTCACTATAATATAGACAAAAGGAGAAATCAATGGGTAAAAATCGAAACTCATTTCATGAGGCAGGCTTCCACAGGGGGATGGGTAGAGGAGGCATGAGAGGAAGGGGTCGGGGTTGGATGGGGGATTATTCGCTCTTAGATGTTCGCCTGGTTGAGCCAGCATTGTTGTTGTTCTTGCTCAATGAGAATCTCCATGGTTATGCGCTGCTTGAAAAGCTTGAGTCTTTGGGTTTAGGTGCGATCAATCCAAGTGTGATTTACCGAATTTTGCGGGACTACGAGGAAATTGGTTTAGTACGGTCTGATTGGGATGCCGAAACAACCCAGGGACCGCCCAGACGCGTTTATTCACTCACTAATGAAGGGCATACTGCCCTAAAACAAGCCGCTGCATCGTTAAAGGAAACAGCTGACCGGATCAACTTGATCCTGACAAGTATCGAAACTCAGCAAAATGATTGATAGAAAAAATTTTATGAAAGGAGGATGAAATGCCTGGTTATGATGGAACTGGACCCGAAGGAACAGGTCCGCTTGGTCGAGGTATGGGACCTTGCGGTCAGGGAGGCCGATCGACTCGCTGGGGAGTCTTTGGATTCCGGCGCGGTTGGCGTGGTGCTGGGCGCGGTTTTAGATGGTTTCCGCGTTTCTCACCTGCAGACGAAAAAGCCGATCTCGATGCAGAAAAGCATTGGCTAACACAGCAGTTAGATGAGATCAACAATCGGCTCAACGAACTGAATAAAGAAAAATGAAATTGAGATCCCCGAGATTTTGAAAATCCCGGGGATCTTAATTAACTACAAGTAGTTTGTTCAGTTTTTTTCTTTGCCTTTAATGGGTGTAGATAGACTTTCTCGTTTTATTATGTTTTCTTGAGGTTGCTACACACTTACCAATCCAAAATTATTTTATGGCTTATTGATTAGTTTATTGGCGATCTTTCTTGAGTTTTGCCAAGTCTTCCCGATTTTCAGCCAACTTCTTCAAACCCGAAATCAGATCATCCACACCTTGCTCGCCAGCCCGGAAGATCGACTCACCCATCCATACAGCCTCAAATTTACTGGCGCGTTCCGTGACAGGAAGGGGTATTTTCTCAAAGTCAAAATATTCTGGGAAAGCAGAAGGTACGGGCAGTTTTGATAAATGGGGTTGGAAGAGGTCATATTGGGTCATGGCTGGATAGCCAGTATCGACCGGGATGCCCTCAGATCTGATGGCATGACAAAACACATCATTTTCACATTGGTAAAAATCTGGATCGATTTTAAATATATAGCGATAAAAACTGCGGCGGGTGTGACGCAAATCACGTTTTAACAGACGAATGCCAGGCACTTCGCTGAGGCTCTCCTCCAAGTAATCCGCCATTGCTTGCCTTTCGGCCATTTGTTCAGGGAAGCGTTCCAAAGCGACCAACCCCAATGCTGCATGGATCTCCGACCAGCGGTAATTGACGCCCATGGTGTAATTTTTACCTTCAACATCTTTCGGACGGCCACAATCGATGATACTGGCCGCGCGCTCTGCCATGAGCTTATCTTTACAGAGCAAGACTCCGCCTTCCCCTGTCGTGAGAATTTTTGCAGACTGCAGGCTAAAAGAACCAAAATCACCGATGGTACCTGAGCCCATCCCACGCCATTGTGCGCCATGCGCATGAGCGCTGTCTTCTATCACCACCAGGTGATATCTTTCCGCGATATCCATGATCGCATCCATATCCGTCATTTGGGAAGCAACATGGACGACGATAATCGCTCTGGTTTTTTCGGTGATCGCAGCCTCAACCGCTTTTGGATCCGCACAATAATTATCCGGATGTATATCCACAATGACAGGGATGGCGCCAGCTGCCATTGGAGCTGCCGCAGTGGCTTGAAAAGTATAAGCTGGCACGATGACTTCATCGCCCCAACCAATGTCTGCTGCTCTTAAGGCGACTTCCATCGTGATCGTGCCGTTCATCATGGGAACAGCATAGCCTCCGCCTTGCATTTCTGAAAAACGGGCGGCAAATGCTGCTGTGTTCGGACCCGGGTATGGGAAACCACCCCATCGCCCGGATCGAACAGCCCGAGAGACTGCTTCGACATCCCTTTCATCGAATACCGGCCAACTCGGGTAAGGCGTTTCCCGCACTGGATTCCCGCCAAATACTGCCAATTCTGACATAAATCCTCTTCTGTTCTAACTTAATTTATTATTCTTTTTCGATTCCTAACACACTAAAGTTACTTAATAAAAGGTAATCGCATTATCAATAAATGTTTTCAACCGAAAAGTATACATGATAAATCCCTTTTTATGCTTTTTTTGTTACTACTCAAGCTATCCTGCTGCTGAGGAGTATGCAGGCTGAGTAATTACCTTTTTTCATTTTCCCGCAATGATTATGCTAGCAGTCGTTTTGTGGTCTTCAACAGATTGGTGCGTAAGCCTTTTAGATCCAATCCATATGTCTCTGCTGCTAACAGGACGGCACCTACCACAGGTGGGACATTTAGATGAATCAGATTTGCTTTGGGTGCAAATTGATGAATGGTTTCTCTGAAGGGATCAAGATAAATCTTGCCAGCCTTGAAGATGCTGCCGATCAATACAATATCGAAACGCATGGACTGCAAATCTAATTGTCGTATAACGGCATTAACATTAAGCGCCAGTTCTTGTGCTGTTCGGGTCACAACCTCTTTGGCGACGAGATCACCCTCATAAGCCAAGCGGATGATTTCTTCTGCCAGATAGGGTGGAAGGTTAAGGTGATTTAATGCCAGAGCTTCAATTAAGGCATCCTCACTATCTAGCTCGGCAAAATCCATCAGAATTTGGGTGAGCTTTGTTTTAGGACCACGGCTTGTCCAGGCATAAATCGCAGCGATCATCGCCAACCAAACCATTTCGCCGCCGCCGCCGATTTCTCCAAACCAGATGCTATTTCCTGTGATTCGGCCGATACGACCTGCCTTATCCCGCCCTCGCACGTTATTTCCAGTGCCGGCATCTACAGCAATCCCCCATCCCTCAGGCGCACCAGCGATCAGGCCAATTGTGGCATCGTTGTCATAGTCATAGACACAGCGAATTCCTAATGACTCTATCGCTCGTTCCATGATCGGTCTTTCAGAAGGCCAATCGTACCCGGAAATCCCAAAACTCATAGCCCGTAAATCACACTTATCAATTTTTGCCATTTGAAGTGCTTGCTCAGTAGCCTGCGACAGAACATTTATCAATCCCGTTTCCCCAACGATCTCATAATTGCCAGGACCAGATTCACCAAACCCCATGGCATTTCCAGATAGGTCGGAAACCAAAGCGTGGGTCTTGCTGGTTCCCGTGTCTACCCCAAGAAGAAATCCTTTATCATAGTTGGAATTTACCAAAATACGACCCTCCAGTTACCTGTTCTCAATCAAAAAATTGTGGTAGATATTGCCGATTTACCTCAAGCATATCATCGAGCACCAGGTCAATTTTATCAGCTGATGGTCCCAGTGGATGAGCCAGGAGGGCTTGATAAGCTGCGGTTCTGTCACCCTTGACTGCCGCTTCTACAGTCAGAATTTCATAAGTTTTAACCTGGTGAATCAGGCTTTCGCAGACCAAGGGGAGGGGATCCGCCGGGATGGGGTCAATCCCATGCGCATTCACCCGACAGGGAAGTTCCAGGACCCAATCTTCATCCCAACCCGCCACAGTGCCATTATGACGTATATTAACGATGTGCGTTTCGTCTAAATCATTGTAGTGTGCGTTAAGAAGCTGAACAGCAACGGTGGAATAATAAGCCCCACCACGTTCCGCGAGTTCTTTGGGGATGGTCGTAAGGTTTTGATCTGCATACTTTGAGAATAAATCCTTCTCAATTTTCATAACATCTTCAGCCCTCGAAGGCGGCCAATGCTCCTGTTTTTTGAGCATCTTATCTGTGTAGTAGTAATAACGCAAGTAATAATTAGGCAACATCTGCAGGATTTCCAGGGTTTTCGGATCAAAATAAGGATCCTTCTGTGATTTCATCTCTTGAACGAGGGCGGGGAGGATTTGAGGCCAGAAATCTTGACCGTTGATTTCAAAACCATAATACCAAGTGAGGTGATTTAAACCTAGCGCCTTAATTTGAGCCTCATCTTGAGAAAAATTTGTCCCAAGTTGTTGATTAAGTTGTTTCAAGATCTCCATTTTGGTGGTGAGCGCTGCATTGCAAACACCCACCGAATGAATCTCTGGGGCATATCTTGAGAGGGCTTCAGTCACCAGACCTGCAGGATTGGCGAAATTGACCAGAAGGGCATTGGGTGCAAGGGATTGCATATCTCTTGCAATATCAAGGACCACAGGAATAGTCCGAAGGGCTTTCGCCATCCCACCGACACCGGTTGTCTCCTGCCCGATCAACCCGTGGCGTTTTCCAAGATATTCATCAGCCCGTCGTGCAGCCATCTGTCCCACCCGCAATTGGGTGATGATATAAGATGCGTCCTGGATGGCCTCTTTTTGGCTGGTACTGAGCAAGATCTCAAAATGAGCATCATGATACCTTGCAACTCTCTGGGCAAAGCTCCCGACAAGATTCAAACGTCTTTCGTCTATATCCATCAACCATAATTGATCGATGGGAAACTGACTCTGCCGTTCGATAAAACCTTGTAATAGTTCTGGGGTGTAGGTGGACCCACCACCGATTACGCATACTTTTAACATGGATTTCCTCTTTCTTTTGTGATTTAGTCGCAAAA
>CAZWDG010000145.1:0-4879 GCA_964633075.1 uncultured Candidatus Brevefilum sp. | reverse complement strand
AGGGTTAACCATGGATGTTCCTGCACAATCAACTTATGAACCAAAACTCAATTATTCTGCCTGTATATACCATTGTATGATGGATCTCAATTTCCTGCATACAAATGCAAGTTATGAATCTGCATCCAATCAATACTATCCATTTATGCAAAAATTTTGGGAAAACAGCAGTTGTGAAGGTGTCGGATTTGATGATATTTACGATATCGTTACCGCAGTTGCTCAGGTACCAGGGGGAGCAAGTATGAAATGTTGGGATTTATTATTGGCTGAAACATTAGGATGCAAAAAGATCTGTAAAGAAGCTAATCCCCCCAACAGTACTTATGGCGCAAATGTCATGCTCACTGCTATGACAAAATCACCCGGATACCTTGAGTTAGGACTTGACAATCGATTGGGAAAAGGTGCATATTTAGATTACTCCAATGGGTACAGCGGTCGGTTTTACCTGACCACTACACTCCAATTGGACGAGGGGACGCCATTAGCAGTTGGCCATCAATACATGCCCAGCATGAGTTTTCCTAACTGGATTACCATGGGCGGTTCTGATGACTGTCATCTTCACAATATCAGCAGTGAGTGTCCTTCATGTTGCAGAGTTCTAACACTTCTCGATAATCCCGACCATATACCCACAACGGTTGAATTCCTGGATGGTGTATTGTATGACTTGTCTGATCAGGTCAGCGGTAAAAGCGGGGTAAGCGGGTCCTTCAGCGAAGATGGTTATGTGGTTTTGAAAAGTGATGGCAATAAACTCACCATCAATCAGGGACCTTATGCGGGGGTCAAATGGACCAAGGTTCACAACAAATCAACAGAAAAGCACACGCAATCAGTTGAATACTGGGATGCTTCATATGGCCCAGTAACCATTAAAAACTCAGAGTGTAATATTCTTGGATGTGGATTAATCGGCGATAAAACTGATGTGGATACTTACATTTTTGCCTTATCAGGTCCGATTGAAAAACGCTTACCTGGGACATACACTGTTCAATCGGTCGCCAATGTTTTCCATGATAAAAATTTTAGCAATAATCGCATCAATTACAGTTATACCGATCTAGACATAAGGGACTGGCATGATCCCTCTGGGGATGATGACGATTCAAGCGATCCGAAAATTGATATCAGCACGCTGCCAATCATTGTCATCCCTGGGGAAGGTGTGTTCAACTATACCATGCCCGATAATGTTCCGGGGCTTATGTTCCGTCTCGATATTCCGCAGGATGTACATTCAGGAAAATTGGAAATAATCCCTCAAAACAATGACGGTGTTTATGCATGGGGAAATTGGGAAAGCATTCCAGTACCAGATTATCCACTAGCTCCGCCTTATGATTACAGATGTTCTATTAATTCTTATCCGGATTATATTGAAAATTGCGAGCTTTACCCCGGGATGTTTTATCTCTTTGTTGCAAGTAGAAACTCGTCCTATTCTTTCAGTATAAAAGTGGCATATCTCTCCAAGGCGGCAGCGACCGCAACCGCGAGCTACCAGCAGACCAAACGGGCAGAATATGCCCTCACCCAACAAGCCTTAATTCGAACTTTTACTGAAGTTGAACCCAATGACACCCGGGAGACAGCCAACGAGTGGGATATGGTCGAACCCTTTACGGGTGAATCGCCCAGGAATGATGAGGATTATATTGGGGTGACCTTTAACGAGTCCGGGATCTATACATTTGGGATAACTGAGGTGTCACCGGAGACAAAGGTCTTTCTCGGCCTAGTTTATGATCAAATAGCAGGAGGTTTTATTGAATCTGCGTTATCTGAGAACAAAGGTGAAGGGGTCAGCCTGATCATGGATGCTTCAGCAGGTGAACGCTTCTATTTCAAGGTGACTGCGGATCGCTATGACGAGAATAAGGATGATACTTATTACACCCTTGAATTGTTGGATTTTATCCCGGATCCATTTGAACCCAACGATGAGGAAGCAGATGCCACCTATTGGGACATCAGCCAGGGACCAATTGAGGGATATTTCTGGGAAAAAGCCCATTTCAGCTTAGAAAGGGCGGATTATTATCGGTTGACAGCCCCAGTAACCACAGATGGCAGCCCGGTAAGCTTCCAGGTGACGAATCCCAGCCCGGACATCAGCATCTGCATGTCATTGAGGAACCAGGATGGGTCCACTATTTTTAATCCACCCTGTTCTGATGTCGGTGGGGATGCCTCTCTGGTTTATTTCCTCGTGCCCGGGGAGGATTATTACATCAAATTATCCACCAGTAATAACAAGATTTCCTTGCAACCCTACAGCCTGAGTGCTACTTATTTTGGGGATCAAAATGGGACTGGTTTGAGCGAAGTGGAACCCAACAACTCATGCCAAACAGGCAACCTCTGGAATATGCAGGATCCCTTCAAAGGTGTTTTATCTGCGTCATCTGATCGAGATTACATCCTGATCGACATTCCAACCCCGGGTATCTATACCTTTTCTGTCACGGATGTCTCTCCTAACTTGAAGGTTGCGATGTATCTAGTCCGCTCCTCATCCGGCGGGGGAGCTATCCACAATGTGCAGGCGCTTACCAAGGGGCAAGGGGTGCAATTGATCATGGATGGGTCGGCAGGGGAACAATATTGCCTGGTGGTTTACGCATTACAGTGGGGGTCGGATGGATCTTTTTACCAGCTCACGTTGACAGACTTTATCCCAGACCCCGGTGAACCAAATGATAGGACAGCAGAAGCCACTTATTGGGAAATTGACGAAGGACCGCTCCAGGGTTATTTTTGGGAAAAAACATACTGGAGTATGTATCGGGCAGATTTCATCAAATTTACAGCCCCCCTTACTGAGGATGAGAGCCAGGTGACTTTCCAAGTTACCAACCCAGGGTCGGATATCAGCATCTGCATGAACCTACTCAATTATAACGGCATGAACCTTCTTTCCGGTCAATGTTCACTGGAAGGGGATGATGCCACCCTAACCTATGGATTAACGGCTGGCATGGATTATTACTTGAAGTTATTCACGGTCAACAATAAGGGCTCCCTGCAGCCGTATACCCTCTCCATTGCTTACACACCGGGTGAGAAGGAAGATCTGGATGAAAGCAGTCGATTGATCCGTTTACATGGATTTGTCTACCGGCCGTGGGGATTGCTGCCCTTACCGATTGCGAATGTGCCCATTTACGCCCACATCAGCGGGCAGCCTGCTTTCTTACTGGATACGACCAACTGGCTGGGAACTTATTCAGCCAAGGTTATGTTGGCTGACGGCCAGACAGTCACCCTATGGCCGGAGCTGCCAGGGACGAACTTTACACCCATAGAGGATATTTTCCTGGTTGAGCCAGGACTTCGCCATCACCGTTCAGTCTTTTCCGTGATTGGCGGTCAAATTGATCAGCAGAAGCCCACACCGTCCCCCGAACCGACGGACACTCCCGAACCCCCGTATGAAAAACCCACGAATACCGATACGCCTGACCCTTTGGAGGAAAAAGAAGAGCCAACGGATACACCAACCGCAACCCTGACCCCCACATCTACATTTACCGCAACGATGACGCCGACTCCAACATCAACGTTTACCGCAACGCTGACACCAACACCAACCGATACACCTCAGCCGCCAACATCTGGACTGACGACGATGATTGGCATGATTTGGCGGTTATTTGAGGGGTCAGATCCGGCGGGTGTGGCTGGAGCGGAAGTGATCCTATCGATCAATGGAGTTGATCAACCAGCCGTGCTCAGTCAAATTGATGGGCTGTATCTGATGGATGTGGAGGGCATCCAACCCGGAGATATGCTGCAGTTAAGAGTCCAGGCACCACAAGGGAGTCGAGGCCAGGCAACGCAAGATGTGTTTGAACCGCTGTATTATGAATGGAGTGCAGAAGTTGGGGTCAACCGCTGGGAGTATGACTTCTTTTCCTATTGGGATGAAATCACCCCGCCTAGCACTCAGGACCAGAACCGCATTTGGGGCACCATTTGGGATCGCTTTGGAGGTGATGTCTCAGGGCTGTATCTCAACCTGCAAATGGGCACCTCGGATGCCATCCAGCGCATCGGTCCAACAGATGCGGACGGTTATTTCGAAGCCATGGTCACCCTGCCAGACCGGATCATGGTCACCGTTTGGGTTGATTCGCCCGGTTATGTGCCTTCAAAGTTTATGTTTTTTCATCCTTACGAACCAGAAGACCGTGAGCTAATCTTCTGGAAATTCTACGGCGAGAACTTGCAATAGACATGTGTGTCAGGAATCATCTCCTCTGATCTGGATTGGAGGGCTCATGGTTATGAATCAATGGCGCTTTGTGGTTATATTCATGGTTTTTTTGCTGCTTTCGATCAGCTGCGGCGGTAGTGAAGTCAGCCCAGCACCAGGGTGTAACACTGGAGGGGGTTGTTTTCCAGTCATGGGCGGCTGTTTTGGTAAAACAGTGATTCAGGATTTAGTGGTAACAGGCGGGAGCGATTGTCTGAGAATTGGGGTAAATAATTGCAACGGGGGTGTGATAGACATTGAGAATGATTGTCAAAATGACCTTATCTTTAATCAGGTTATTATTCAACCTGGGGATTCGATGACATTGGACTTGTTCCAAACGACGGAAGGGCAATTTGAGTTTATCCAGATCGCCTCAAATTTTTCTGAGTTTGTTCCTAAAACAAACCAACGGATCGAAATCACGGGCACAATGGAAGATAAAAGCGTCAGGATTGCTTTTGTTAAAACAGCACCTATGTGTGATTAGGAGGAAATAGATGGAAAACGATCGGTTGAATATAGATTAAACTAAAGAAACGACTTAAAAAAAGAGTTAATCATATTCTACTGTTTTGATGGTTAATTTCTTGTCCATGAGTGCTATCTTGC
>CAZWDG010000144.1:0-4915 GCA_964633075.1 uncultured Candidatus Brevefilum sp. | reverse complement strand
CTTCCAGAGTAAGTACGCTGAACGGATCAAGTGAAAGTTTTGTGTACAGATCCTTAGCCCTATCCAAATTCTGGAACCGGTTGCCAATTGCTCCCTTATCAATCATTTTTTCTGATTGGTCTTTAGGGAAATTCTTTTTGATCATATATCTGTAAAATACTTTTTGATAAGTTTCAAATACAGTTACTACATCTTCGTGTGCATTCCCAAGAATTCGATAGGAAAGCTCACTATTGTTAGTCTGCGCAACCTGCTCAGCCAAGTCTATTTGTTGAAGGATGAGCTCGATTTCGCGTTCAAAGTGCACATGTAAATTTTTGCTGCCACAGTCAGGGCAAAATAGGGCAATTGCGTACACTCCATATTCTCGCCCACAGATATTACAAGCCAAATTCCGAATTAAGTCTTCTCTCCATGCTCGAGGTTCCTGACTGTAATCTGGTTTAATGTCCATCTTGAGAGAAATTAATCCACCCCTTGGTTGGGAACGATTGAAATCCTTGGCCATTTTCACAAAGTAATCGTTAACATCTCTGGATGCTGCCCATTCGATATATTTCTGTATAGCTTCTATATCACCAAGGTAATTAAACTCATCATCATCAGCATCCATTCCACAATATGGACATGTTGTTCCTTGGGTTCCAGGAGTTCTCTTTAGCTGGGAAATATCAAGATTTTCCGGTATCTGCGCATCACCAAGAAGAAATAATCGTGGTGTGCAATCAACATTTGGGCACCATCGGTAAACTTTCCCACTGGGGCTATGCGGCAAAGGAACCTTAAGCTCCATCTTATCCCTTGTACCACCCACTTTATACTTTTCAAGACGTTTGAAATGGAAATCTGACATTTTTTAACCTGTCTCCAATACGTCACGATCCAAATTTGTAAGAATTATCTCATCTTCGTGACCAGAAAGCGTCTTCCAGGTGGATAAAGTTTCAAGAATCCAATTAATAAAATCCTTATCATCTGACTAAATATATGCAAGCGCATAAAATTTTTTGAAGAAAACATATTTTTGGTATTCGGAAACGATACCTATAGCTTGTTCAACGCGGCCACAAGATCTTCACCATGCAAGTCTACAAGGCCACTTGCAGATTGGGGTTGCCCGCCATCATCCTGGCTAAAGAAACTGGGCAGAACCTGGCGCAAAAGGTCAACCTGGCCGTAGAAATATTCTTTGAGCAGCGGTACAACCTGGTAGTTCCAGATATCATCCAAACAATTAAGCTTTTCCACCTCATCCGCGATCACCTGGAGTGGTAGAAAATAACTGTGTCCGATCTGATAATCTGCACCACGAAATTCAACAATGCGCTGATTCAAATTTTTCAAGCACGTTCCGATATTTAAAGCATCTTCTTCTGCTAACGAAACGTTGATTCCGTCAAGTAGTTGTGCCTCAGGTAATAATTCCAGAAAAGCGAATCGCCGGCGTAAAGCAACATCCAGTAACGCAATGCTTCGATCAGCCGTGTTCATTGTGCCAATAATGGCTAGATTTACCGGAACTTGGAAATCTTCTTTGCTGTATGGAAGTTCAACTGGCTGCTTACCTCGCTTATCCGCTTCAATAAGCGTCATCAGCTCACCAAATATTTTGGCGATATTTCCACGGTTGATTTCATCAATAACCAGAACATATTGGTTATTTGGGTCATCTTTAGCACGTGCACATAGGCTACGGAAGATCCCCGGTTTCAATTCAAAAGCCAAAACCATCGCATCACCCTGCTCAGTTTTGGGCCGTAAACCTTCCACAAAATCTTCGTACGCATAGGACTGGTGAAATGTCACCCAACGAATAAAATCTTCTGGTTGGTTTGTTGCGGGAGGACCTTGTTTGATCAAGGTAAGACGATCCGTTAAGGTGCCTTGGACATATTCCTTGCCGGCAGGTGTCAAAAACCATTGGCTATTTGCAGTTTTGTCAAAAAGGAAAGGCTCAGCACGTGAAGTCAGATTGACGGTCTGACTTTCGATAGCTGTGTGCGCCTGTAGATACCCCCATATTTGGTTTTTTTGGTGTTTTACCGGACTTTGTCTAAAACGAGCCTGAACCAATTCCATTTCTTCAAGCTGAGGAACTGTATATTTTTTGTCATGTCCTGTTCTGTACATATCCAAAGCTAAAATATCGTAGAAAGGTAAATCCTCTATGACCGTTTGCAGAAAGGTCGCTCGAGACTGCGCCTGTTTGAGTTGGGGAGAGACCAGTCGGTTTGCAATAATTTTCGCCCAGAAAGTTTTGCCTGTTCCAGGAGGACCGAAAAGAATCAAATTCTTAAAGCGGTTCAACAAACGCAATGCATCAACCACAATCCTGGTATCATTTTGAGGTTCTTCTGGTTTATTGCCTGTCTCAGGTTGCGGCGGTGTTTCCACTTCATCGGGATTCCATTCTTGTTTAAGATCCTTATAAAAGTCAAAGTTCTGGCCACTTGGTTGGGCGCTGGCTAAACCTTCCCGGATTTGGTGTAACCGCGTGTCGAGATCTGTGTGTGGGTCAGAAACATACTTAATATAACGACTAACAATTTTTTCTTTGTGCGTGGTGCTGATAATCCGCTCATATTGATCTGGGAACATCAAATACAAGATGGCATGTCGGAGATCATAAGCTCGATCGCCTTTTGCTGGGATACCTTCCAGGATTTCATCGAGCATTGATTGGACTTGGGTCGAATCTGTAAGTATTTGTTCAGCATTACCTTGCTCTTTTAATCTTAAAGCAAATGCAGCCAATAAATGGAGTTGGGCATATCGAAAATGATATTTCTGAGTGGTTCTGGTAAATCCATTCTTTTGAGCTGCCCAAATGGGGTCGTTTTCTGGTGGTAGCGTCAAACCGCTTTTCTGAGCAGCCCAGCCTATATTGCGCAAACGTGTGGCAAGCGTGATGTTCGCAGAAGGTAAATAGTATACATAATGCAAATCAGCTGCTAACCCCCATAAGATTGGTGGTGCGCCAACAAGTTGTTGTTCTAATTTCTCATTAAAATTTAAATCCCCTTCCAGATTGGGGCTATCAATAACCTGCGTTTTCCAACGCTGTAAGTTGGCGACCGTCCATATCGGTTGGTCCGGCCAAATAAGTGAACGGTCCTGCTGTAAGCAACGTTCCTGAAACAGGTGAAACGCCTTATAGAGTGGGTGGAATTCTGTCATGCGGGCCATATTACCTCCGATGGTGAACCTACTTGTGAGAAAGTCGAGCACAAAATATTACGAAATTCTAGGATCAATGGAAAAATTTGATTCAATGGTTGATGTAAATTCAAAGTCGCAACGAATATCCGGATAGAGGTTTGCTCAACCATTAGCATTTTAGGGGAGAACACTTCTGCTCCAAGTGTGTGAGGGTACAGAAGTAAAATACTACGACAATGAAATTGGGTTGCATAAGCCAGCATTTGATAAGCATTGCTTTCAGCGACTGCTCGATATGACTGTTTTAATGGAAGCGCTTTATTTTTTGTGTCAATAATCAGATTTGGTTGACCGGGTAAACCTAATAAGATGTCAGGTTTTAAGGGAAACATCGGTTTCTCAGGCAGCGGCATCGGTAAGACCAGGTGTCGCTTGGATATGCTGCCTTGTAATTCAATTGGTAGATCTCGCCATTCCTCAGGCAGAATAAGCCGGCTGTAAGTTTGCAAAAAACTGGCGATAAACTGCTCAAATAGGCGATCCATATCAAAAACAAATGCAAATGCGCGCTGCCCACCAGCTAACAACTGCACCGTTAGCCCTTCCAACAATAACCGAGCTAATTGAAAAGCAGAATAAAAACGCTCATTTAAGCGATTGAATTCAATATGATCCAGGTCTACGGAACTTAACTGCGCAGGTAGGTGAACTGGCTGCAACCAGCTTTCGAGATCCGCCAATATCTGACGATTTTGTGTATCACGTGTGACCAACTGTAACCGATCTACTGCAAGACGGAAAACCCGGTTAAGTAAAGTATCCGGCAAATAATCATCGTAAGAGACATCCAACCCTTGAGTTAAGTTCGGCTGACGGGAAAATTGCCGTGCAATATTCC
The DNA here is from genome assembly GCA_964633075.1 of uncultured Candidatus Brevefilum sp. Classification (GTDB taxonomy): domain Bacteria; phylum Chloroflexota; class Anaerolineae; order Anaerolineales; family Anaerolineaceae; genus Brevifilum. Next base: position 858 of record CAZWDG010000144.1, on the reverse strand, counting down.
ATCGCCCGCGTACATATGGGAGTAAATCTTCTCTACGAATATAATCCTGGTGAAAACCCTGTTGTAATTGGGTTAGCAGTTCGACAGCGAACAGACGAGTAAGCATTTCAAGCCAGGTGCCACGATTGGTACTTAATGACGCCAGAGATTGGTTGTGCAATTTCAGGTGGCGCGCATGGGTTAATAAGTGCAAAAAGTTTTGTGATGCAGAGACGGCTGCTCTTTCATAAGATGCTGAGCCTACGACTGCTTCAGTATTGGCTTCTGGATCACAATCAATTTTGGGTAAGATTTGAATCGTGCGTCCACCTGCCTGGATAACCCCCACAAATTGAGTAGCCCGCAATCCCTTGCGTTCAAGGCGGATCAATTCCTTTCCCGAATTTTGATTTAAACGATCCAGGATTTCCAACAAGGGATCATTGGCTGTCAAGCCAAGAGCCTGGTAAGAAATTGTTTGTCTCTCAAAAAGGGTTATTACGCTATCCACTGTTGTACTTTCCAAAATTCTTTATTTGTAAAAATCGTGAAACCAAAAAAAGGTTGTGACTATCCCCTTAATTATACGATCATCGACCTCAAATAAGTTTTTAAACGCAGACGCTTTTTCTGTTCCGGTATTGTTTCGCAGTTTTTTTCTTATTTGTGCATCTATCGAAATTCATACTTGTAAAAGTAATACATTTGTATTACAATATATCTATCTTGATTAAGGAGCCAAAATGCCCAGGAAAAACTCACCCACCAAACCAGTACGTTCTTTTCGACTAAGTTATGAGTGTGTTCGCCAATTGAAAGATTTAGCCGGCAATATGGGGCGCAGTGAAGGAGATGTGGTCGAGGTTTCTATTGATCGGA
>CAZWDG010000143.1:0-4940 GCA_964633075.1 uncultured Candidatus Brevefilum sp. | reverse complement strand
CCTGCAGCCCGTAAGGTCTCAGCCGCCGCCAGGATGCTGCCGCCGCTGGTAATCACATCCTCCACTAAGATCGCCCTTTGACCCGGCTGAAAGGCACCTTCGACAATCTGTCCGGTGCCGTGCGTTTTAGCCTCTTTACGCGGATAGATCAGTGGGACGCCCAGCTTCCATGCCAGCACCCCACTGACTGACAGGGCGGCATACGGTACTCCTGCCACCAGGTCAAACTTCAGCACATGAAGGACATCGAGGTAGACAGCAGCTGCCTGCTTAAATAGATCAGGAAAGGAGACCACGCGCCTGAGATCAAAATAGATGGGGGATTGTTTGCCTGAAGCAAGTGTAAAATTGCCAAACTTGACGCAACCATACTCAAACAGCTTGAGGATCAGCTTTTCACGTCCGCTCAGGAGGGGTTCAGGCGTAAACGACGCGCGAGAAACATTGATCGTATCCCTGAATTCAAAGGCTGCCCCTCTTGGGTCCGTTGCGTTGATGATCGCCCGTGACACCGGGATGATCATGCCCAACCCATCCACCCTTAACCCTGCCTGCAATGCACCCATCAGATCCCCACCCTGCGCGCCCACACCGGGGGCCAGGAACCAATGCTCTGGACAAATCTGCCGTACGGACTGCAAGGCCTCAGGTTGAGTGGCACCAATTACCAACCCAATCTGGTCTGTCCTCCCCCAGGTCTGGGCAACCTGGGCAATCCATTCAAACAGCGGGGGATCACCATGCTGTTGAATCTCTTTCGCAGAGGGATTGGAGGTCTGGCAGAGGATAAAAGCCGCCTTATCGGGATCTTTGAGAAAGGCTTTGACGCTATCCCCCCCAAGATAGGGGCTGAGGGTGATGGCATCGGCATGCAAATGACCATAAGCCCCCCGGGCATAAGCCTCAGCGGACGAGCCAATATCACCGCGCTTGGCATCCAGAAGCACCGGGATAAAAGGAGGGATGGTTTTGAGGATCTCAACCAGGGCACGCAGGCCCTTCGGTCCAAACTGCTCAAAAAAGGCGATATTGGGTTTGAAACAACACACCAGGTCAGATGTCTGTGCGATCAGGTCCGTTCCCCAGGTCACCAGGCGCGAAAAAAGGTCCGGACCAGCAGGTAAAAGCTCTTCCATAGGGTCCAACCCCAGGCACAACAAGGATTGATTGCGCTCAATGGCTGTGATGAGTTTATTAAAAAAATTCATCATTTTCTCCTTGCTTATGCCTGCCCAAGTACGGCTGCCAGCAGCGCCATGCGTATAAACATGCCGTTCTGCACCTGCCGGAAATACGCCGCGCGGGGATCGCGGTCGATCTTATAGTGGATTTCACCCACGCGCGGCAGGGGATGCATGACGATCATCTTTTCCTTCGCCTGGCTCATCAGGTCGGGTGTGATTTCGAAAAAATTCTTGACCTCTTCGTACTGCAGCATATCGGTGAAGCGCTCCTTCTGGATGCGCGTGACATACAGCACATCCGCATTCCGGATCACGTCCTCCACCTTGCTGGTCTCACGCACGTTGATCCCCTTGTCAATCAGTTCATTCATGAGATCAAGGGGCAGGCGCAGGGTGTCAGGGGAGACGAAGCGCAGTGAGACATTGTATTGGGAAAGCAGCCTGGTGAGGCTGTGGACTGTGCGTCCAAAGCGCAAATCGCCAATCATCGCAACCCGCAAACCATCAATCTGCCCGAGTTCTGAGTTGATGGTATAAAGGTCGAGCAAGCCCTGGGTGGGATGCTCGCCGGCACCGTCACCCGCGTTGATGATGGGGACATGCGCATACCTGGCTGCTGTGGCGCTGGAACCCATTTCGGGGTGGCGCAGTACGATCACATCACAGTAGCGCTCAAGTGTGAGCATGCTGTCAATTAGGGATTCGCCCTTGGAAACTGAGGAGTACTGAATGCCTTCCGTGATCGGGATAACCTTCCCACCCAATCGCTCCATGGCAGCGATGAAGGAGGAGCTGGTGCGTGTGCTGGGCTCATAAAAAACACACGCCAGGGTATAGCCTTTGAGCAGGTCGCAAGTGCCCCAACGGTTGGACATCTCAGCCATCTCGTCAGCACGGGTAAAAATATAAGCCAGATCTTCCTTTGTAAACTGGCTGACGCTGAGAATGTCTTGCTGATAAAATCCATTGATGATTTTAGGCTCGCGTTTGTGAGTATCAAGGTTGAATAAGGGGGACAAGGTATGATTCGACATGGCTTCAATCTCCTAATAAAGATTAATTACGATGACAGGACTTTTCCATCCCGGTAAATTTCTTTTCCTTTATAAACCACGTGGGTCAAACGGCCGGTCATGCGTCGCCCTTCGAACGGTGACCAGCCGCATTTTGTGTAGAGAGGGTGATCAGGAAAAGTATAGCTGCCGTGCTCGTCCACATCAATCCAGGTCTCTGCTTGCTCGGGCAGGTGATAAATCCGTAGCGGATTGGTGTAGAGTAACGCCAGGATGCGCTCATAGGTGAGGCGTCCTTCTGCCGCTGCTGTGAGCAGCAAGGGCAGCGTGGATTCCAGCCCGGGCACGCCCGGGGGAGGTGGGGGTAACAGCGATATCACATCAGCCTCACTAGCCAGTCCCTTTTCTTCAAGCGTATGCGGGGCATGGTCGCTGGCTACGCAATCAATGGTAGTGTTGATGTGCTCCCAGAGGGCTTCGACATCCCCCTGTGACGCCAGGCGGGGACGCATATCCCCGAGGGGACCAAGGTGCGCAGCATCCGCTTCAGTGAGAAACAAATGATGCGGCGTGACCTCGCAGGTCACATCCAAACCACGAGTTTTGGCATCCGCAATCAATTCAATCTCATCCCTGCGCGAAACGTGACAGATGTGAATATGTCGTTGATAGAGGGCAGCCATAGCAATCGCTATGGCTACCGCGTCGCCCTCAGCATGGACAGCAATCGGTTTACTGGCTGGCCAGGCCTGAACGATCCGACGGAAGGGTTCAATGCCTTCCACTCGCAACGGACCGTAGGTGTCATTCAAGTAAACCTTAAGGGCAGGGGCATTTTTTGCGAAATCTGAGAGATCATTGATGTGTTCTGCTGAAGCGCCAGCAAATAAAAAAACATCGCACAGACTCTCCTTTTGGGCTCTGATCTGTGCGATGTGCCATTCATGGTAGGTCGCCAACGGAGGCTGGGTGTTGGGCATGGCGAGCAGGGTGGTAAACCCACCAGCCAGGGCAGCAGCACTGCCTGTTCGAAAATCCTCTTTGTGCTCGCCACCTGGCGTGCGCAGGTGAACATGCACATCCACTAATCCGGGAAATCTCATCCTGCAGGCCCTTCCGTCGTTATTGCAAATTGATTGTTTTTATCACACAAGGCGATGGTCGTCAAGATAGAAAATCATCGATCGTTGTTCAGATCGCGTTCTTGATCACTTCAGTCTTAAAAAGAACGGTAAACTAGTCTTGAAGGCCTATTTTTGGGGCCTTTTCTTTCCCTTCCGCAATTTCTGATAGGCCTTTTCCAATGCGCCTAAAACCTCATCTTCGCGCCTCCCCACGTAAGCCAAAATGGAGATCTCATCCCCCATCACGGCTTTCCCTTCCACTTCCATCCTTTTAAGATCCTTGTTCCTGATTTTAGCCAGCGAATGAATCGTACCCTTCACATGGACGGGTTCCTCCCCTCCCCCCAGGCGGAAAGATAATCGAACGCCATCACTTCGGTTATAGGGCACCGATTCAGAGGTCGACATCACCACTCGAATCCGGTTGTGATCAAGCACAGCGATGGCGATCAACTCTGCTTCCAATTCCCCCTTTTCTTCTGAGCTAATTTTCACCTTGATGGTTTTTTCGGGTTCTACCCACGAATGGAATAAATCCGTTGAGATGCTCTTGGGGATCTTCAGCCGTGTAAGCATGACAACCTGGTTGGTATAATCGATGGATACCGGATAAGCACGGATTAGTGTAGGGAGCGACTTACTTTCTATGTAAGTCCGCCGCTCATGTTTAATACAGACCGCCTGATAAGGGTGCACAATCAACCCGACATAATCCGGATGGATCATCGCCACCTCTGCCTCGTAGGCGATCGGAACCCCATGCAGGGTATTATAAAGCGTCACAGGTCGTTGCTCATTCAAATGGGCACGCAGTTTTTCCACGATAATTTCGCCGGTGATTTCCTCAATTGTTTGCTTTGCCATACATCACTCCCTTCACCTCAATCAGTCGTTTATCTCCCTGGACTGGTAGGCAGTTCAGGCATTGCTGGTCCAGGCAGTCCAAGCCTTTCTGCAAGCGCTGCTCTTAACGCGGTTCGGTCATCCCAGGGGTACTCGATATGCCCAAAACACATTGATTGTTCATGACCTTTCCCGCACAGGATCACCAAATCCCCTCTTTTAGCCCGGTTGACAGCCCCTCTTATCGCCGTACCGCGATCAGGCTCCAACCAGAAATTCTTCCCTTGCAGACCGCCACCCCGCTCTGCACCTTCGGCCATATCAGCCAGAATAGCCTCTAACGATTCGGTGCGCGGGTCTTCCGCCGTCAAGAACATCTCATCAGCGAGAGCGGCTGCTGTCTCAGGCATCAGTTTCCGCTTTTCTACATCACGCAATCCGGCAGAACCAAAAACCGCAATCACCTTCCCCTGGGTCAGTTCACGGGCGGTTGTCAAAGCTTGCTTGATGGCGTTGGGCGTGTGAGCAAAATCCACAATCGCCAGGAAATCCTGCCCCAGGTCAATCTGTTCCATCCTTCCGGGCACGATCGCCACCGTCCGAAAGGCCTGTTGGAGGCTGTCGATGGGGATGCCCAATCCGCCAGCGGTAACCCCGATCGCCGCCAGGCTGTTTTGCACATTATAGGCGCCAATCAACGGGCAGTGAATTTGAAACGGATCCCCCAAACCATAAATGGTGAAATCCAAACCGCTGGGTGAGAAGGCGATCTCATC
>CAZWDG010000142.1:0-4946 GCA_964633075.1 uncultured Candidatus Brevefilum sp. | reverse complement strand
GGAATCGAAAGGATTACCCCGATATTGTCTATCGTTCAGGGGAAGCCAAACTGCGAGCGATTGTCAGGGAGATCATTTACTACCATGTGATTGGACGCCCTCAACTGGTCGGCACGACCTCTGTGGAGAGTTCTGAACGACTCTCTGAACGATTGAACGCCGCTAATATCCGACGCTTGCTCGAAGTTTTATTGATCCGAGAGGCTTATCTTAAAAAGCATGAATTGCGGGATCAGGATGTGCTGTCCACACCTGAGCTGGACCAGCTTTATCAACCACTGGATCAATTGCGTGCCCCTGAGCTGCGGCGATTAGCCCGAGAATATGGGTTGAACTCACTCAGCCCTTTGGATGATGAAAACAAGCAAACCTTGTTGTCAGTTTTTGACCTGACTCAAGGGGATTGGGCGCGACTTGAATCGGTGATCAATGCCGGGGTCAAGCACCAGGTTCTTAACGCCCGGAAGCATACGGAGGAATCAAGAATTATCGCTGATGCCGGCGCCTTTGGTGCGGTGACGATTGCGACAAATATGGCAGGCCGTGGTGTTGATATCAAACTGGGCGGTGAATTGCCCGAAGAACGCTTGACCAATATCAACCGCTTGCTTGCGGCTCTGGGTCAGGAAGATCCCTACAACCTGGGGATGCAGGACCGCTTGCAGATCTTGAAATCCGCGTCTGAAGAGGCGTACGGGGATTACGAAGAGGATGTTCAAGCATTCTTTCACTATATGGATGAAATGCGCCGGGTGCGTGAATTGGGTGGCTTGCATGTGATTGGTTCTGAACGGCATGAAGCCCGACGGATTGATAACCAGCTGCGCGGCCGGGCTGCCCGTCAGGGTGACCCGGGCTCGTCCCGATTTTACCTCTCCCTGGATGATGATTTGATGCGCCTGTTTGGTGGTGCGCAGGTAGAATCTCTGCTGACCCGTTTGAAAATCGATGAGGGGGTCCCGATTGAAAGCGGCATTATTGGACGTCTGGTGGAATCCTCTCAAGCGCGCGTGGAAGGTGCTAACTTCGATGTCCGTAAACACCTTCTCGAATATGATGATGTGCTCAATTCCCAGCGTGAAAGGATTTATGAACAACGCCAGCGCATCTTCGAAAAAGAGGATTTGCGCGAAGATGTCACTGAAATGCTGCGTACGGAGATCAGTCGGCGCGTTGAAATTGGCTTGCAGGATGAAGAAGGCCCCTGGAAGTTGCTGGCGTATTTAGAGGACATCCAGCCTCCAATGGACCTGGGTGGGATTACACATCCCTCTTATTCCTTAAAGCTGATGATGGATCGGTTGGGGACGTCGACATCGGTGGAAGCGCTTAAATCGAGGTTAGTTAATCTTGCAGAAGAAGCTGTTCAAAGCTGGCACGAACACCTGCGAAATTGGGCGGAGGGTCTGATCCAGCAATCAGAGGCGCATTTTGATTCTCAACTGGATGAACGGACGGGCTTGCTTGATACTTATGTAGAAGGTCTCTCCTATGGTGAAGTTGCCGCTCAACGGAATATCGTTCAAGAACTCGCCGAGTTGGTGCATGTCCCTCTGAGGTTGGACAATGACATACTTAAAGGTTTGCAGGAAGGCAATCATCGCGCGATCGATGAGGTCCGCCGCCAGATCCGGGGAACCTTAATGCAAATTTTCATCCGCCGCCTGGTTCTCACTTTTGAGCGTCGTTTGAACGATAACTGGAACCTGAAGGCAGCGGACACTCTCGATCAGGATTGGAAAGCGATCCATGCTTTGTTAATGGGGCGCGTGGAAGATACCTTAATGCGGCGGTCTAGCCTCCTGTTAGGTGATTCCGGAGAAATTGCCAGGGACCTGGAAGCAAACACTGAGTTAATGAGGACTGCCTTAGAAGATTCGGGTGCGCTCATGCAGCTGTTGGTGATGATGACCCAGGGAAGGGTGATCACCTTTGATGAACGAACCCATCGGCGGATGTTAAAGGCTACTCTTCGCCTGTCTTATCTCTTCCTCGCAGCCCACCAACTGGAAGGTCGGCCTTTGGAGGATATTCAAAAAGATATCCTTTCACATTTTGAAATTGCCCAGAATAAACTCGCCCAGGTTTGGGGGCGGTTAGAGCTGGAGCGCCTGCGTAATGCTGGGTACAGCCTGGCACAATTACCAGAAGCGTGGCAACGAAGAATCGCTGCATCCCTGCAAGGAAGGGACTTTGAGAGTATCAAACATCAATCGCTCGATCAATTGTCCTCCACGGATGAAGCGCAGATTGTTTCATCCTTGGGCAAAAATGCTCAAAACCATCTCTATCGTCAGTTGCTGCTCTCAAAAATTTCTGAACTGTGGGTGGAATATTTGACGACAGTCGAAGCTTTGCGGGTCTCCGTTCGGATGGAGGCTTACGGTCAAAAAGATCCTCTGGTGGCGTACAAGGGTCAGGCGAGTGAGATGTTCTCCAACCTGCTTTCCGATATCCGCGCCGGGGTGATTGACCAGATGTTCCGTGTTCGTATGGTGAGCAAGGAAAGTCCGAGAAAAATCCAGGAAGCCCCACGTACTACAGCTGCGGTGTCTGATAATGGTTCCCGGCAGCCACCAAAAAAGAAAAGTCGGAAACGACATTGATCCAAGACCAAAGAGGAAAGATGCATATTCTTGTAACCAATGATGATGGGGTGCATGCGCCTGGTTTACTGGCGTTGGCGCAAGCCATGAAAAAAATTGCCGATAAAGTTACCGTCCTGGCACCGGATCACAATTGGTCCGCCTCAGGACATGTAAAAACTTTACATCGCCCGTTGCGGGTCACGGAAACAATATTGGAAGACGGCACATCAGCCTGGGCAAGCGATGGCGCGCCTTCTGATTGTGTTGCGCTGGCAAAGCTAGGTTTTATCCCAGATAAGATCGATCTGGTCGTCTCGGGCATCAATCCCAACGCCAATATCGGTCATGATCTTACCTATTCTGGCACCGTCACCGCAGCCATGGAGGCAGCCATTTGGGGTATCCCCGGTGTGGCCTTTTCGGTGGAGCCGCCTGAAGACCATATCGGGCCGATAGATTATGGCCCCGCCGCGCAAGCAGCTTTCAGAATTATCCGCTGGTTGGAGAGTCAATCGGATGTGCCCACGGATACCATTCTCAATGTGAATATCCCCTATTGCCCCCTGAGCGATAAAGGGTTTTCGGATTACTCGGCAGGGGCTGAGGATCTATCGTGATAAGTTAGTACAGCGGTCAGATCCACGCGGCAGGCCTTATTACTGGATTGGGGGCGAAGCGCCAATTGGCGTGGAAGAACCTGGGACGGATTATGGTGCTCTTCTGGCCGGGTATGTTTCGATCACGCCCATCCAGCTTGATCTAACGAGCCAATCCATGCGTGACTGGATGCAGGGGAGAAGGTTTGAGGATGATCTCAATCTGGACTGAGTTTGGTCAGGTTTTTTAAGGTTGATTCCGGCATGAACGCTTGACAAGAAATAGGGAATGGGTATAATTTTCGTTCGTGCTTAAAGCACAGATCTCGAAAGAAAAGATCGGTACCATTAATAAATCAATTATTTTGATCAGCTTAAAGAGATGATGAGGTGTTATTCACCAAACTGAGCCAAAAGAGCGTGGTGAATCTCTTGACGGATGACAGGGATTATAGTAAGATAAGAGTCCCCAAATAATGGGAAGATGATCTTGCCTGGGAACAAGCAGATCTTTGAAAACCGAATACGCAGAGCGTGAACATAACATTCTGCTCCATGCAGAACCACAAAGGACATAAGGCGGCCGGTGTTGGCGATAAGGCATCGGCGCTTTTGTCTGAGAAAAATTGGCAGGTAAACGATCTTCATAAAGAATGACCAATTACTTGACAGGCATTGCAATAGTGAGTAGAATCAGGCTCTCGCATTAAGAGATAGAACCTTAACAACTGAAGAGTGATAGGAAGATGACAAACCTCGTCAATGAAAGTAAGATCGAATCAGATCTAACTAAATCCGCTACAAAAAGAACAAAACACCTTAATTGGTGATAAATTTTTTGCGGAGAGTTTGATCCTGGCTCAGGATGAACGTTGGCGGCGTGCTTAATACATGCAAGTCGAACGAAGAAATTAGCGTAGCAATACCCTGATTTTCTTAGTGGCGAACGGGTGAGTAACGCGTTGGTGACCTACCCCAAAGAAAGGGATAACAGTTCGAAAGGGCTGCTAATACCTTATGTTATCATTTGGACTAGAAGCCTTATGATTAAAGGAGCTTGCTCCACTTTGGGAGGGGCCTGCGTACCATCAGCTAGTTGGTAGGGTAATGGCCTACCAAGGCGATGACGGTTAGGGGACCTGAGAGGGTGGCCCCCCACAATGGAACTGAAACACGGTCCATACACCTACGGGTGGCAGCAGTAGGGAATATTGGTAATCTGCGAAAGCGGGAACCAGCAACGCCGCGTGTGCGAAGAAGGCCTTCGGGTTGTAAAGCACTTTTCGGGAGGAAGAGGAAGGACTGTACTCCCGGAATAAGTCTCGGCTAACTACGTGCCAGCAGCCGCGGTAATACGTAGGAGGCTAGCGTTATCCGGATTTACTGGGCGTAAAGCGCGTGTAGGCGGTTCGGTAAGTTGGACGTGAAAGCTCCTGGCTCAACTGGGAGACGTCGTTCAATACTGTCGGACTTGAGGATGGTAGAGGGAGGTGGAATTCCGGGTGTAGTGGTGAAATGCGTAGATATCCGGAGGAACACCAGTGGCGAAGGCGGCCTCCTGGACCACTCCTGACGCTCAGACGCGAAAGCTAGGGTAGCGAACGGGATTAGAGACCCCGGTAGTCCTAGCCGTAAACGATGTGAACTTGGCGTCGGTGGGATTAAATCCATCGGTGTCGAAGCTAACGCGATAAGTTCACCGCCTGAGGACTACGGCCGCAAGGTTAAAACTCAAAGGAATTGACGGGGACCCGCACAAGCA
>CAZWDG010000141.1:0-4989 GCA_964633075.1 uncultured Candidatus Brevefilum sp. | reverse complement strand
AATACGAATGAATGGAAGTAAAAAGAAATTATTCTTTGGATGATTACCTTTTGATGGGCATGATCTTGTGCGGAATTGGTTGGAATGGGATAAAATAGGGAGGATATTTGCAGGAAATTTAATAATTTCTACTCTATCAGGAGCAATGCTATGGCAGTTGACCTCTCGAAAGTGCGTAAGCTTGGTGAAAAACTGAAAGACAACCTGGGCAAGGTTATTATTGGTAAGGATGAGACCATTGCCTTAACCATCATTGCTTTTTTATGTCAAGGTCATTTGCTGATAGAGGATGTTCCTGGTGTGGGCAAAACGATGCTTGCTCGCAGTTTGGCGAAATCCCTGGGTTGTACCTTCAAACGAATACAATTTACCCCAGATATGCTTCCAAGTGATGTCACTGGAATCTCAATCTACAACCAGAATACGAAGGAATTCGAATTCCGTCCAGGTCCGCTTATGGCACAAATCGTCTTGGGGGATGAAATCAATCGCGCAACGCCGAAAACGCAATCTGCATTGCTTGAGGCGATGGAAGAACGTCAAATCACTGTTGATGGAACAACTTATCTCCTGCCCGTGCCTTTTATGGTATTGGCAACCCAAAACCCAATCGAATATGAGGGCACATTCCCACTGCCAGAAGCACAATTGGATCGCTTTCTTATGCGTATCGATTTGGGATATACCTCACTTGCCAATGAGATTAAGATCCTCGAACAGCAAAGATTGATTCACCCGGTATTAGAACTTGAGCCAGTTGTCACCATTGATGAGATTCTTGAAGCTCAAGAGACTGTTAAACACATTCATGTTTCAGAACCTGTCAAACGCTATATTGTTGAAATGGTCAGGGAAACTCGTGAACATCCAGAAATATACCTGGGTGCCAGTCCTCGTGGCAGTTTGGGTCTCTTTAGAGCAGGACAAGCGCGTGCAGCACTTAATGGAAGAGATTTTGTCCTCCCGGATGATATTAAAATGCTAGCCCCTTATGTCCTCCCACATCGTGTCGTCGTCAGCCCTTCAGCCCGGTTAACGGATGTTAATTCAACGAAAATCGTTCGTGAGATACTGGATTCTCTACCTGTGCCGGCGGGTGATTTAGGCGGTGGTGAAGTGTGATCAAAATTGGCAAATCGTTCTGGTGGATACTCTTTCTTATCGGAGTGATTTTTATTGTTTCGCGCCTGCCAGAGCTTGCTCAAAACCTTATTTTTTCTCGGTTATTTATTTTCTTAACGCTTTTTTTCGGTTTTAGTGGGTTGTTTTCTGTCTTTTCAATCATTGGTTTAAAATTTTTCAGGACAACCCGAGCAAATCGCAAGCAAGTAGGTGAGATATTTTCAGAGAATTTTGAGGTTATCAATCGCTCTATTTTCCCAAAAGTATGGGTAAAGATCTCAGATCAAGCTGAAATGCTCAGGGGTTCAGGCTCGCGCGTCCTCACCTGGATAACAGGGATGAAATCACGAACCTACATTGCCTATTCACTTTTAGAAAAAAGAGGATGGTTTGATCTTGGACCGACACAAATTGAAACAGGTGATTTGTTTGGTTTGTTTTTATTATCAAAGAAATTCGCGGCTCAATCGCGTTTACTCGTCATTCCATTCACATTTGATCTTCAAAAATTCCCTGATCCCTTTGGGATCTTACCTGGGGGCAGGGCGTTGCGTCAGAAAACATTGGATGTGACACCTTATGCAGCCGGTGTACGGGAATTTGTCCATGGTGACCCGTTAAAGCGAATCCATTGGCCTACCTCTGCTCGAAAACAAAAATTGATTGTAAAAGAATTCGAAAAAGACCCCTTGGCAGAGGTCTGGATTTTCATCGATATGCGTGGAGAAGTGCATTTGCGCGAGGAAGTTAAGGAAAAAACCGGACTAAGCGACCTGTGGTGGATGCGACAGGAGCGGGTTTTTCAATTACAACCAGATACTGAAGAGTATGCTATCTCGATTGCAGCATCGATAGCTAAGTATTACATTCGCTTGAAGCGGGATGTTGGATTGGTAACTTCTGGACGTGGCTTCACCATCCTTCCAGCCGAACGCGGTGAACGCCAATTGGGTAAAATTCTAGAGACTTTAGCTGTTTTACGAGCTGAAGGTGATTTGCCCTTCTGGGGTTTAATCAGCTCGCAGTTAGCACACTTGGCGCGGGGAAGCACAATCATATTGATTACACCTTCAGGAGATCAAAAAATCCTGACAGTTGTTATGGAACTCATCCAAAGAGGATTGATGCCAGTTGTAATTTTGATTGATCCTGCGAGCTTTGGTGGGGCTGATCATGCGTACGAATTGGTAGCAAGATTAGTTGATCGTGGTGTATTGACGTTCTTGATCCACAAAGGGGATGATATCAAGGCAGCGCTGGAATCACCACAGTTTGCCTTTGATGGACGAATCATTTTCCGGAGATAAAAATATTTTTCTCTTTTAAAAAGAACAGGAATGAAATAGGGCAGCATCGGTTGAGAAATCGAATACTTATTGACAGAAATAAATAAATCTATCCTATGGTATAATTGCGACGATTAATTGGTAATGGTTTCGTTACCAATAATGTCTAATTTAAGGAGAATGACTTTGGCGTTTTCCCCGCTAAATTGGTTGTTGGGATTATTTTCCCTTGATATTGGTATCGATTTAGGTACTGCAAATACTATCATCAACGTCCGTGGTAAAGGTATTGTTATCAACGAGCCATCCTGGGTGGCCATTGAAAAGCGAACCCGCGAACCGATCGCGATCGGCGCGCAGGCTAAGGCAATGGTGGGACGGACCCCTGCTAATGTTATTGCCTTGCGACCTCTGCGCGACGGGGTTATCTCTGATTATGATATTACACACGCCATGCTTGAATATTTTATTGGGAAGGCACATCAACAGAGCATCGTTCCCCTACCTAAACCCAGGGTTGTTGTGGGAATTCCCTCAGGTGCAACCGAGGTGGAAAAACGTGCTGTTTTCGATGCCGCAATGGCTGCAGGTGCGCGTGAGGTTTTGTTGATCCATGAACCAAGTGCTGCAGCAATTGGTGCAGGTCTGCCTGTTAATGATGTCATGGGCGTTATGATCGTCGATATTGGTGGCGGGACAACAGAAGTTTCCGCAATTGCCATGGGTGGCGTTGTTATTTCTCGTTCACTGAGAGTAGCAGGAGATGAGCTAGACCAAGATATCATCAATTATATCCGCAATAAATACAATCTTTTTATTGGTGAGCGTATGGCTGAAAGAGTGAAAATTGGAATTGGTTCCGCTTATCCTCTGAAAGAAGAGTTGACGATTGATGTTCGTGGTCGAAATCTTGTGACTGGTTTACCTGAGTCAATTGAGGTTTCATCCGTAGAAATCCGTGAAGCCATTTCCAGTTCGATTGCAGTCATCGTCAGGACGATCAGAGATACTTTAGATGAAGCTCCTCCAGAGATCCTTGCCGACTTGCTTGATAGTGGCGTCTGTCTGGCAGGTGGCACCTCACAATTGAAAAACTTGGATCAAAGGCTGTCGTCGGATTTAAAGCTTCGAGTTTGGGTGGCGGAGGACCCAATGACCTGTGTGGCACGGGGGTGTGGGTTGGTATTGGAAAATAATAATGAATTTTCGAATTTTATTGTGAGTATGGACCGCGAACCGATGAAACGGACATTAATCTAATCCTTGATTTCTGTTAAATGGTCATTTAATGAACAAGAACTCGATCTAGGTCTAGATTTGGGGATTAGTGAACCATGAAGTTTCTTAATTCCAGAAACATACAAACCATCGTTATTATTCTTCTGGTCAGCAGTTTATTATTTCTGGCTTTAAGCGGATATCTCACACCTATTTTTAACCTTTCCCTAAATCCCTTAATCTCTTTACAACGATGGTTATCCGTGCGTTATATTTCTACCCGTGATTTATTGACTGCTCCCAGGGATGTTGTTGAATTGCGTGAACAAAATGCCCTCCTTGAATCTCAAGTCACCCAATTGCAGACTCAGTTAATTGAGATGGAAGAACGTTTAGGAGAAGCTCAGGTTTGTTTTGCCTTGTTGGAATTTGGTCGAACGAATCCACAATATGAATACCTCGCTGCAACAGTTATTGGTCGTGAGATCAGCCCGTTTCTTCAGTACATTATTATTGATAAGGGCACTGAACAGGGTGTTCGTTATGGGATGCCTGTCGTCACTCAACAAGGATTGGTAGGTCGAGTGGATGCCTTGATTGCATCAGCAGCACGGATAAAATTGATCACGGATTCAACCTCTGTTGTGAATATTCGCCTTAAATCTGCTGGGATTGAGGCACAGTTACATGGGTCATTAACGGGTGATGTCTTTCTGGATATGATCCCCATGGATGAAAACGTTGAACCTGGTGATGTTGTGTTAACCTCTGGGTTGGGTGGAAATTACCCCCCCAATATCTTCGTTGGACAGGTGTTATCAACTCAACGTCGTGAAAATGCCCTATTTCAAACAGCAGCAGTTCAACCTATCGTTGATTTTTCAACCATCAACGCTGTGCTGGTGATTTCAAATTTCCAGTCGGTCGATTTTTCTCCATTAATTCCGGAGCAATAGATTTGATTTCCCATCTTGTGTGTGCACTTACACTTGTGGTATTTTATATATTACAGTCAGCTGTTTTTTCACGAACAACATTGATTGCAGGCACAGCCGACCTGATCTTGCTATTTTTGGCAGGATGGTCGCTGCAGGAGCAAGTAAAAAATTCTTGGATATGGACCCTTATTGCAGGTATACTGATCAGCATTGTTTCACCAATGCCCTTCTTTGCGCCGTTGATAGGTTATTTAGGCGTTGTCGGTATTTCAAAGTTATTACAAAGGAGAGTCTGGCAAACCCCAATTTTAGCGATGTTTATTGTTGTTTTTCTCGGTACTTTTTTCCAACACGCAATCTATATCCTATCGCTTCAAATCAGTGGTGCCCCTTTTTCCTGGGTTGAAAGCCTGGACACTGTGATC
>CAZWDG010000140.1:0-4994 GCA_964633075.1 uncultured Candidatus Brevefilum sp. | reverse complement strand
TTATAAAACAAGGGGTAAAATGAATTGTATATTTATTGAAAATTTTTCGCTTGAGGATACTATGGCTGAAATTATTCGAAGTGTCAAAGGGACAAGAGATTTCTATCCGGATCAAATGGCGGTCCGTCGCTGGATGTTTGATATTATCCGGAATGTGTCAACGCGGTTTGGGTACCAGGAATATGAAGGGCCATGTTTGGAATTTTTAGACCTGTACGCTGCAAAATCTGGCGATGAATTGGTCAAAGAACAGGCGTTTGTGTTTTCTTCACCTGGTGATGACTTGCTGACGCTCAGGCCGGAACTGACACCGACACTGGCGCGCATGGTGGCTCAGCAGCAGTATGAAATCCCGATGCCCCTGCGATGGTGGTCGATTGGTCCTTTCTGGCGTTACGAAAAACCACAACGCGGGCGGACACGTGAGTTTTACCAGTGGAATATTGATCTTGTTGGGACGGAGTCAATCTCGGCAGATGCTGAAATTGTGGCTGTGGCTGCCACATTCTTCAAGCTGACAGGCTTGTCACCTGAACAAGTGCGGATCTATGTGAATAACCGGCGTTTAATGGATCATGCCCTTTCATCACTGGAAATCGCTAAAGATTTACGAATCGACGTATTTCGCGTGGTGGATAAAATTGATAAGCTTTCTGAAAAGGAGTGGCGGAATTTTGCCTTGGAAACAGGTCTGTCAAATATTCAGGTTGACGGCCTTCTTGAGGTGCTCAAAAATGATACCTTATGGCGAGATTCGGAGGAATTAGTAGAATTCTTCGACTTAATCCGGTCCTTTGGTGTTGCAGATTATATTGAATACAATCCGAAAGTGATTCGTGGATTGGATTATTACACGGGTACTGTATTTGAGGCCTATGAGTTAGGGGGGCTTTCACGGGCGCTTCTGGGTGGCGGACGTTACGACAACTTGGTTGCCGATGTGGGAGGCAATCCACTTCCTGGGGTGGGATTCGCCATGGGAGATGTGGTAATGGAATTGGTGCTGCGAGACGCGGGGGTGATACCCTCTAAACTTAGCAATTATCCGCAGGTGATAGTCACCTTGTTTGGGGATGAGACATTAAAAGACACCCTGGAAGTTGCAAAAGAGATCCGTGATGCTGGATTTCGCGTCGTTATCTATCCAGACGCGGATAAGATGGGAAAGCAATTGAAATATGCGGATCGTTTGGAGATCCCAATTGCGGTTGTATTAGGTCCGGATGAGCTAGCTAATAGCCAGGTTGCAGTTAAGAACCTAAAGACTCGTCAACAAGTGACCGTCAATCGTCAGCAAGTATTAAGCCAAATTGAGGCATTCTTGTCAAGTTAAAGTTGATGTGATAAAATCACTACCATCAACATGGTGCCTGTAGCTCAATGGTGGAGCGCCTCACTGTGGATGAGGAGGTCGTGGGTTCGACCCCCATCAGGCACCCCAAATTGTAAATAGATAGCTTTGATGGAAACGAGTACGTGATCCTCTACCTGCTAGCGATCTCGGATTTGGTGCAAGCCGGGAAGGCATGATCAAGGAAAATCCTTCCGGAGCAGCAACCTGAACCTCCACATGGAAAAGTAAGGAAGCCAGAGTCAGGCTCTGTTATCAAAATGCGGCTTGTTCTAAATGCGGCTGACCAAGTGTTCACATTTCTGTGAAAACCAGGGTGGTACCGCGGGTGTTATACTCGTCCCTGATGTGGGACGAGTGCTTGTTTTAAGGATCATTAATTGGAGGACCAATGTTCGAACCAGTCTCATCTCGATTGAACATTACATTGTTGGAAACAGAAGTTTTACGATTTTGGCAAAAGCATGATATTTTCCACCAATCAATGCAGAGCCGTCAAGGAAACCCTGAATTTGTCTTTTATGAAGGCCCGCCAACCGCGAATGGAAAACCTGGGGTACACCATGTTTTGGCACGTGTGTTTAAGGACATGTTTCTGCGTTATAGATGCATGAAGGGATATCATATGCTGCGGCGAGGGGGGTGGGATACGCATGGCTTGCCTGTTGAAATTGAAGTTGAAAAGCGTTTGGGTTTCACCAACAAACAAGAGATCGAGGATTTTGGCATTGCAAAGTTCAACGATCTCTGCAAGAAATCTGTCTTCGCCTATATTCAGGAATGGGAAAAGCTAACCGATCGGATTGCCTTTTGGGTGGACCTCGAAGACGCTTATATTACTTATAAAAATGAGTACATGGAATCCGTTTGGTTCCTGCTTAAATCCATTTGGGATAAAGGCTTGCTCTATCAAGGTTTTAAGGTCGTGCCATATTGCCCCCGTTGCGGCACTCCCCTTTCTGATCACGAGGTGGCACAAGGCTATGATCAAGTCATTGATCCATCCATTTTCGTTCGTATGCCGTTGGTCGATGAGGAAAATACCTCCTTGCTGGTTTGGACAACGACTCCCTGGACCTTGCCAGGGAATGTGGCTGTGGCTGCTCACCCCGAGGTAGATTATGTTAAGGTGGCAGTTGGTGAGGGCGCTGAGCTTGAATACCTAATCCTGGCGAAATCACTGCTTGAAAAAGTCTTAGGAAGCCGACAATATGAGGTTGTCAAAACTTTTCGGGGAAAACAGTTAAAAGGAAAACACTATCGTCCCTTATTCACCTTTATGCCGGTTGAAAAGGATGCGCATTACGTGGTATTGGCCGATTTTGTGACCACAGATGACGGCAGCGGATTGGTGCATCTGGCGCCTGCATTTGGCGCGGACGATATGCAAATGTCTATCGAAAATGACCTGCCAATCCTGATGACAGTCAATGAAAACGGACGATTTACCAGCGATGTCCGCCCCTGGTCTGGTATGTGGGTGAAGGATGCCGACCCCTTAATCACCAAAGATCTTGAGCAGCGAGGTTTAATGTTTGATGTGGGCACTTACGAGCATACCTATCCGTTTTGTTGGCGGTGTGATACACCCTTGCTCTATTATGCCCGACCTACCTGGTTTATTCGGACAAGCGAATTAAAGGATCGTTTGGTCGCTTTGAACGAAAACATCCAGTGGTACCCGGAGTATATTAAGTATGGTCGCTTTGGCAACTGGCTTGAAAATAATATTGATTGGGCTTTGGGTCGTGAGCGCTATTGGGGCACGCCATTGCCTGTCTGGGAGTGCGAGAGTTGTCATCAGCAAATTTGTATTGGTTCTGTCGATGAACTTAGTAAATACGCAGGTCGGGATTTAAGCGACCTGGATCTCCACCGCCCTTATGTCGATAGTGTCCACCTGACCTGCCCCGAATGCAATGGCAGGATGAGCCGCGTGACTGAGTTGATTGATGTTTGGTTCGACTCGGGTTCAATGCCGGTCAGTCAGTGGCATTATCCCTTTGAGAATCAAAGCACCTTTAAGGAACAATTTCCTGCTGATTTCATCTGTGAGGCTGTTGATCAAACCCGCGGCTGGTTTTACACCCTGCATGCGATCAGTGCCCTGGTTTTTGACAGTCATTGTTTCAATAATGTGATCTGTCTCGGTTTGATCCTCGATAAAGATGGTCAAAAGATGTCTAAATCCAAGGGGAATGTGGTTGAACCGTGGGATGTGATCAATAAACACGGCGCAGATGCATTGCGCTGGTATCTTTTCACCGCCAGTCCTCCCGGGCAGGAACGCCGGTTTTCAGAGGACCTCGTTGGTGATGTGGTGCGCAATTTTAGTTTGACGTTATGGAATACCTATTCCTTCTTTGTGACCTATGCCAACCTGGATAAGTGGACTCCCTCTTTAGCAGTAAATCCTGAGTATAGCGATCTCGATCGTTGGCTGCTTTCTTCACTGCATGCTTTGATTCGAGATGTCTCCGAGGCTTATGAAAGCTATAATGTGATTGCAGCCACACGACCGATTGAGAAATTTGTCGATCAACTCTCCAATTGGTATTTACGTCGATCACGGCGTCGTTATTGGAAGACCGAGTCAGACTCGGATAAACTGGCAGCCTATGCCACACTTTATGAGGCTTTAATAACTTTGTCCCAGCTTTTAGCTCCTACAATGCCGTTTATGGCTGAACAACTTTATCAAAATCTTGTTCGCTCGTTTGATCCGGATGCGCCACTCTCGGTTCATCTAGCGAATTGGCCCATTTATGATCCTGAGATGATTGATGAAACCCTAAATCGCGAGATGGCAACAGTGATGAAATTAGCCTCCTTGGGACATGCTGCTCGTAATTCAGAAAACTTGAAAGTCCGTCAGCCACTGGCGAGCGCAGCATTTGTGATGGGGAACCTGGATGAACAAAGTGTTGTGGTCAATTATGCCGACCTCCTCAAAGATGAATTGAATGTCAAAGAGGTTTACCTTCTGGGTGGCGCAAGTGAAGCGGTCAGTTTCACGATTAATCCACTTCCCAAACAGTTAGGTCAGCGCTTTAAAGCGTTATATCCAAAGGTACGTAACGCATTGATGGCCTTATCAGCAGACCAATCTGCCCGAAAATTACTTGATGGGGAATCCCTTTTAATTACGGTTGATGGAGAGAATTATGAGATTTCGGCAGATGAAGTTGAGGTGCGTGCCGAGGCGAAGGAAGGTTTCGCTGTCGCATCCGAGGGTGCTTACCTGGCAGCATTGGTAACTGAATTGACACCGGATTTGATCAATGAAGGACTTGTGCGGGAATTTGTTCGCCGGGTACAATCACTGCGTAAAGATGCCAATCTCGATATTGCGGATCGTATTCACCTATACTATACGACTTCTGAAGGGCTTTCAGCTGCGATTAATGCCTTCAAGACCTATATTCAAGAGGAAACGCTGGCGGTTGAGATGACAGAGGGTGAAACCCCTGAAGAATTGCCTTTCATACAAGATGAGTTTGATGGACAAACAGTGCGGATCAACATTGAAAAGGTCCAGCAGATCTAGGAGAAACATTTGACGAAATTTATAAATAAATACGGGTTGTTGATCGGTATCGCGAGTTTAATCATCATTCTTGACCAGGTCAGCAAAGCCATGGTA
>CAZWDG010000139.1:0-5052 GCA_964633075.1 uncultured Candidatus Brevefilum sp. | reverse complement strand
AATAACCTCAGGATTGTTACCCCACTGCTTGCCTGTTGGGCGTCCAACCCCAAGTCTTCCAAAGTTTCTTGGACAATCCTCGATATTCCCCATTCTTCCAGCCAACTGCGACTAATTTCTGTGAATTGCTGATCAGGCGTGATGACACGCCCCATCAAACGCAAATCATTCCACAAGAAGAGAATATACCAAATGAAAGGATATTCCCCTAAGTTTTTCTGTATATACATCATTGCTGTTTTATACTTCTTTGAGCGTGGAAACGGGTATCGTTCCGTAAATATTGGGAGCGCTAGAATGGCCTCAAACCCACGGTATGTTTCTCGCAAGATCGGCTGTACATCAGTAGAGGTGGATACGAAATCCCTGACAGCGATCGTGAATCGCTGATACTTCTCGAAATGGATATTTATCCTCTCAGTATTGATTTTTTGGATTGATGTTTTTTGCCTCAGATGATAAAGCTCTCGTAAATTATCGGGGGCGATGAGCTCACGCAGAGGATTCAGAATGGGTGAAAGTACAAGCTCTTTCAAGGCGATATCAATACTTGGTACACCACGCCCATTAAGATACCCATTTAATTGCGCATATTGACCTAAAGCATTGTCGCCAACAACACGAAAATCCATAAAAACATGGCAGTTGTAGGCATCCAATTCAAAATAAAGCCCCCTATCCATTACCTCCTGAATAGATCGAATATATTCGAGCCGAGAAGCACTATCTCTAAAAATAACAAACTGATCGCGATCCCCGTGAAGATTTAGCCCATCGTATAGCAGTTTGTTTTCAAGGCTTCCTGTTTCTTTATTAAGATAACTGGCAGAAGAACGGATCCAACCTGCAGTTGATCCAAAATGATTATGGTAAACAACCAAGGCACGCTGCTGACCAACACCATTAGAATAGGCGAAAACATCTTCGTTTACCAATCTTTCACTGACATAAAAATCATATAAAAGGAAATGGCGCACACCTGCAAATAAATCACGACGCTTAAGTAATGGGAAAATTCCCTGCTCGTGGCGTTGAATCAAATAAACATCCGGCTTTTCATCCCAATAAGGACGGTAATATTCCATCCCATATTTTTCAGCAAAACCCTCAATCTGACCATGACCAAACATCGGCAAGCCGGGCATGGTTGCCATCAGTGTGCAAATTCCAAAGTATTTGTCCCCTTTGCCAAATTGATCCACTGCAGTTTTTTCATCGGGGTTATTCATAAAATTGACATAACGCTTAAGAATTTCCGGATCAAATTCCAATGTATTCTTGATGACGGAACGATACTTAGAATTTTCCTCATTACGCAACATGTTCATGAAGGCACTGTTGTAGACGCGGTGCATCCCCAAAGTCCGGACAAAATAACCTTCCATCAACCAAAATGCCTCTGCTAACAAAAGCGTTTCAGGAACCTCTTGAGCAACTCTGTCAACAACCTCTCTCCAAAATTCCTTGGGAAAAGCCTGGTCAAATCCATATTTGGTGAGACCATGTTCTGATCGGCTGGCAATATCACCTCCAGAACCTGGTTGAGGAAACCACAACCGCTGGTAGTGTTTTTTCGCCAAGGTCATTGCAGCATCAAAACGGATGATGGGGAACTTGCGCGCCACATGTAAGATCGTTTGAATAACCGCTTCACGTACCTCTGCTTTGAGATAATTCAATTGTGCAGTGTCATTCCAGGGCATGCTGGTGCCATCATTTCCATGGTAGATAAAGCGTGTTTCTCCATTTTCATTATTCACACGCATAAATACAACAGCGGCATCAGACCGGTCGTAGTAATGATCTTCAATTTTAATTGTCACACGATCCACCGGGCTGAGATCAAGCCCTGAAAACGAATAGGAAGGGAACGGGCTGTAAGGTAGAGAGATGAACCAATCCGGGTGATCCGTTACCCAGTCCGAATCGATCCCCATATGGTTTGGGACCATATCACTGGCTAACCGAATACCATGCCGCCAGGCATTTTCTCGGAGTTTTTGATAGGCCTCCTCACCTCCTAAATCACCTGCAATTTCGTAATTTTTTAATGAATAAGCCGAAGCCACTGCTTCTGGGTTACCGCATAGTTGTTTGATCTTCTTAGAGGCATTGCTGCGTTCCCACAATCCAATTAGCCACAAGCCATTGAATCCCCAACTTGCTAATTGTTGTAAGACTTCATCAGGAATTTGGTCCAGGCGCGTAATCTCCTGATGATATTTATCGGATAACTGATAAAGCCAAACGTAGGTATTTTTTGCGATCATCACAGTTCGAGGCATCCAATCGCTATCCGGACTAAAGTTTTCTTCTTCAATCAAATCTTGAAAAACAGGCACATGGGTCAACCCTGGACCTGTAAAAAAGGCTTTGGATTCCTCACGGATAAGATCAATCGAACTCAGCAACCGGTACAAATAATCACCCAAAAGAGATCCCCACTTTCGCCGAATATATTCCAGTTGACGGTATAAAGAATAGGGTTCTTCAATGGCAGGGCTCCGCAACATGGTGTAAAGGTCTTGATCATCTGGCCCGAAATGAGGTTTCTCGTCAAAATATTTTTTTAAAGCATTCATCGTTTGCCGATAAATGGTGACTTGTCGTAATAAAGTATCATCAAACAAATCGGAGAAAGCGGCTACAGCTGGATTCCTATTTGTAACCCACAACATCAACATCTCCTCAAGCGCAAGATGTGAATTGGGTATACCATTAGTCTCCCCACTCAGAAATTCTTCAGCGCTGATAACATTTTTATAGACGTCCATCGGTGGAAATTCTTTTGTAAACCGCAATAATGCCTGATGAAGTTTCAGCTCTCCAAATGTCTCCTTAAGATCATCATAAGCATCACTGATAATATTTGGGTCGACTTGTTTCCGATAAAGAGAAATAACTAAATGCAGAATTTCATCAATCAAACCAATCGCATTAATATCTCCCGAACGCACTGCATTTTCAGGAAAATTCACCAAATCACGTTTTTGATTGATTTTTTGAGTAAATTGGCGTGCAGCCAAGAAATTCACAAAAATCACATTGCCATCAAAGCGGAAGATGGATTGATCAAAATCATATTTTTCTCTTGCTAAGCGGGAAACATGAAATTCATACATAGAATGATTCTCCTCAGTACGGTCAACACATGATCAGGCTTATTATACTCTTACTCGAAATTGAATTAATTAAAACCCCCTTGTAGCAGTTACATAGCCGGATCAATTGATCCGTTTTAGAATATGCGTGACAATGTTTGATCCACTGCCACCAATATTTTGAGCCATACCAAAATCATAACGTGACACCTGGGTTTCTCCAGCCTGTCCCCTTAATTGTTGAACGACCTCAATAACCTGATACATCCCTGTCCCACCCACTGGATGTCCACGTGCTTTCAATCCACCACGCGTCGCGACTGGGATTCTTCCATCTATATTTATGGCGCCTTCCTTGGCAAGCGTCGGACCTTTTCCCGGTTCTGCAAATCCGCATGCTTCTAGGGATAAAGCTGCCATGATCGTAAAAGCATCGTGATATTCAAAAACACCAATATCATCAGGTCCAATACCAGCCTGTGCGTAAGCCATAAAGGCAGATTTTTCCGCTGCGGATAGCCACAAGGGTGCCTTGCGATTATGAATTGCAATCGTATCCGTTGCCGAGCTTGAACCCGCAATAAGGACTTTTGGTGCACTTGGTGGTAATCGATCCGCATTAATCAGAACAGCCGCAGCAGCCCCATCCCCAATCGGAGACGCATCCAACAAGTTGATCGGATCGCAAATTAGGGGGGATTGAATGAATTGTTTCTGGGTGATTGGTTTACGAAACATAGCATTGGGATTATGGACAGCATTTGAATGCGCGTTGATTGAAAATTCGGCAAAATCAATACCTTGCCAGCCATATTCATACATGTAACGTTTCATAATCAAAGCATTGAGTCCCACAAAGGAGACGCCTTGGTCGACTTCCCAATCTGCATCAGCGGCAGTAGCCAGGGCGGCAGTAATCTCATCGCCCGGTGAATCGGTCATTTTTTCCACACCTACCACCAGGGCAATATTCACATCTCCTGAAGCAACCGCTAAATACCCTGCCCTGAACGCAGCACTTCCTGAACTGCAGGCGGATTCAATCTTGATAGCATCTGTAAAACGTTGACCGATCCAATCGGCTACTATGCTGCCTAACTGCACCTGTGCATTCGCCACACCAGAGAGCATGTTCCCGACATAAACGCTATCCACATGATCGACTTGTGCTTCCGTAAAAGCAGCCAAAGCCGCATCTCCTGCCAATTCACGGAGTGACTTATCCCAATGTTCTTCAACTTGTGTTTGTCCTATACCTATAACAGCGACTTCTCGCATAAAATCTCATCCTTTCAGTGTGGATCCTAACGATTAGATTATATCGGAAGAAACTATCAAGTCCTATCACGTTTTATTCTTTTAGCTCAAGTATAATTTAATCAAGTCAATTGGGCTTTTATTTCTTGAGAATTCATGAGACTAAAACCATCCTTCAGTATCCTGCTTATTTTGCTATTCCTGCTGACTGCGTGCATAATGCCAGCCAAATTGAGCTACGGACCACCCAATCTTGAAACACTTTACGCAGAAATAAGAAAAACCCTAACGCCCATTCCAAATCAAAGTGAAGCAATCACAAACCAAGGAAATGCCCAGCCCACTTATGAAAAAGAGCAAGCCTTAGCACCAACAGCTTTTGAGGATCATCGAATAATCTATCTGCATCCCGGCTTACCATTATCATTTTTAAACCATCTCAAACTGGAAGACTGGGAGTTTTCGACCGATGAAGAAAACGCGGATGTACGCATTTTAATTGGTGATCAAGGAGAACTTGCTGGCTCACCAACCCAATCCAAATGGGTATTTGTGTTAGCTGCGCCCTTTTATACCATCAGTGATGAAGTGCCGTGGAAGGCTTTATCTGCAGCATGGCAAGGAACGCCACCTGTTGGATTTGGTTTCGAACAAATTTACGTCCCCACTGACACACAACAATCGATGAACATCC
>CAZWDG010000138.1:3716-5115 GCA_964633075.1 uncultured Candidatus Brevefilum sp. | reverse complement strand
CCCCCGCAGTCCCATTAAAACCCAAAACCAGCTGGTTGTTGATCACCAATCCGCCGCCGACGCCTGTCCCAATGGCAAAACAAGCCATTGAATCGACCCCCTTACCAGCACCAAATGCCCATTCTCCATAGGTTATTGCCCGGACATCATTGAGCATAGAGACTTCTAATCCCAAATAAGAGGATAGTCTTTCACCAACTGGCACGCCTCGCCAACCCCCGAATAAATTGATCAAAAGTAAAGTTGTGCTCGTTTCGAGATCGATCACGCCAGGAGCACTGATACCTAAACCGCCAATCTTAGTTTTTTTAATGCCCGATTCTTCAATCAACCTCGCAATCAGGTCTGCCATACGTTTCATTACTTCTTCCGAGCCTTTTCGGGCTTTGGTCGGGGTCGAATCAGAAATGAGAACTTCACCTTTTTCAATATCTACCAATCCGGCTTTGATATTGGTGCCGCCTAAATCACAACCAACAAACACCTTCATAATATATCCTCCAGAAATTTCGTCCCTGAAAATTACACTATCATTTCCGCGAGATAAGCATCACCCCACAAGACTTTGAGGTGTGATGCTGGTTTTATCAATGCAAATAGGGCTTGAGGATGTCCCTCGAGATTAAAAATCCTCGTTTGACGAGCTCATCAGAGCCCTCAAATTTGCGATCCTCATGCTCAATCGAAATCACGTAATCGTAACCAAAACGGTACAATTGGCTGATAAAGCCGCCCCAGTCCACCTCACCCAATCCTGGCAAGCGTGGAATTTGCCATCCCATCCCTAAGGAAAGGGTGCCATTTTGATAAAGGCCTTCGCGATCGATCTCCAGATCTTTTGCATGGACGTGAAAAATACGATTACAAAAGTCACGGACAACCCGTTTATAGTCAATCATCAACCAGACTAGATGGGAGGGATCCAAGTTTAAGCCAAAATTTTCATCTGGAATGAGATTGAACATCTCTCGCCAAATCGCTGGTGTGCATGCCAGGTTATTCCCACCTGGCCATTCATCATTGGAGAAAATCATCGGGCAATTCTCAATTGCAATGCGTACACCTCGATCACCGGCATATTTGATCAGCGGCGGCCAAACCTCCTTGAAGACTTCAAAGTTTTCTTCAACCGTCTTGTCCTTATCCCGTCCGATAAAGGTCCCAACGATTGGTTTATCCATAACCAATGGCGCGGCATCAATCACTTTTTTGAGATGCTCAATGACGACTTTACAATGATCTGGATCTGGATGAAGAGGATTGGGGTAATAGCCTAAGGACGATATCTCAAGATGGTGCTGTTCGAGGATGGCTTTTGCATCATCCGCCTCCCTCTGACCAAAGCCATCCACATCAAGGGTGGTAACCCCCGCATACCGTCGGGTTGCCTTCCCAACAG
>CAZWDG010000138.1:0-3616 GCA_964633075.1 uncultured Candidatus Brevefilum sp. | reverse complement strand
CCATCCACATCAAGGGTGGTAACCCCCGCATACCGTCGGGTTGCCTTCCCAACAGGCCAGCAGGCCAGTTCCAGCATTTCAAATCCATTCGCACTCGCCCAATCGGCGACTTCTTGTAGACTTTGACCGGGGAATGCAGCGGTCATTAAACCTAATTTCATATCAGTGTCCTCCGTATATTTTTTTTATTCATAATCGACATCAACCCAGCACTTCTCTTTTGCGCTTTTCAGTATGGCCTCATCGACTAAGATTGTGTGATGACCATCTCGGAAAGTGGGGAAATCCGGCTTGACAGTGTAATCGCAAGCCACGATGTAGCGGTAAACTGCCGTTTGGAGCTGTTTGAAAGTGTCTGGGAAGCCCTCTGGATGGCCACCCGGATACGATGCTGTCCATCGGTAAGTATCCATCATTAATGAGGGGTCTTTGATAACAATTTGGTTAGGCTCAGGTCGGTGACCGATGATCAATTGATTAGGAGTCTCAGAATCCCAAATAAGAGACGAGTCCGATCCATTAATTTCAAAGAATAAGCGATTTTTACGTCCGCTTGAAACCTGGGAGACGGTTAAAACACCTCTGGCGCCATTTTCAAATTTTAGTAAGATAGAAGCATAATCCTCAGTGTGAATCGGCTTTTCTTCATATTCGATATCTACTTCGATTTTTCCACCAAATGTGTCGATTTTTTTCTTGGGTTTTCGCCTGATCGGAAGAAAGGTTTCAAAATCTGCGAAAACAGAGGTAATCCGAGTCCCCGACACAAAAGTGACCAGGTCCATCCAATGCGATCCAATATCAGCCACCGCACGTAACTCACCGCCAAATTCTGGTTCAAGACGCCAATTCCAATCGGTATCTAAAAGAAGCCAATCCTGCAAGTAACTTCCCTGGATGATGTAGATCTTTTCACCTAATCGCCCAGCTTCGATCCGGGCTTTCGCATCATGAACGAGCGGATAAAAGCGAAGATTGAAATTAACCGCATTCACCAGGTCTCTCCCCTCAGTTAACCTGACTAATTCCCCCGATTCTTCTGCAGTCATCGCCAAAGGTTTTTCACAGACAACGTGTTTTCCTGCCTCTAGAGCTGCTTTTGCATGCGTGAAGTGAAGAAAATTTGGGGAAGCAATATGAACCACATCGATTTCGGGATCAGCGATCAGGTCTTCCCATTTACCGTACGCTTTAGGGACCAGTAATCGTTGAGCAGCTTCCTCAGCCAATTCTTGTGTGGCTTCTGCAATCGCTACGACCTCAAAGCCCTGACGTCGTATGCCTTCCATATGTGCGGGACCGATAAATCCCACACCAATCACCCCCACCTTAAATTTTTTTATCATGATGATGCTCCTCTCAATTCAAATTTAAGTTAGCTTTCCTTGACATTAATCTAAATATTCACAGTGAGATACTTGATGCTCAATCCGACGTATACAAGTCTTGGTTGTAAAACCAAAATACAAAAATTTTATAAAATTCCCATGCGTAAAAGATTGATGTTCTGGGTTTTGTTATCCTTTATAAAAATATGTTCAAAAGGCATTTAAATTTTTCTTATAAATTAGACCATTTTCTTTTATAAGCACTACCTAATTATGTTTTGGGTTAAAATTAACAAACTTGGATTTTGGTTTCAAGTAAGATATGTTATGAATATTATACAATGAAATCAAATCTGATCTAGGAGGTCGTTGAAAATCGGATGTATTATTTAAAATCTATTATTGACCAGGTTTTATATTATGATTTATTTTAAGATTTTTTCTATTTTTTTGTAGGGGCGACGCATGCGTCGCCCCTACGCCCCAATAAAATTTTTAATTTGGAGTGATTTTCAACACCCTCATCTAGCTTGTAATGAGTTTTCAGACGACTTTACTTAACTTTCCTCGTCATCAATCAACAATAAGGAAAAATGATGGAACCAAGAGAACGCGTTTTAGTTTCTATAGCACACAAACAACCCGATAAAGTTCCCCTGGCACTCTGGGGAGGTTCTTATGGTCTGGTAGACTCGCTATACGAAAAATTACTTAAATTATTCGATCTTGGTGAACCTTTACCGGCTATCCGTGTGGGTCATACTGTTAACCATATGGATGATCGTTTGCTTAAAATGCTTGACATAGATACACGCTATATCTGGCCAGGTGCATCGCCCAGCAGCCCAACCCATCCATCCCAAGATGGTGACCTGATTTACGATGATTTTGGCCAACCCTGGAAACAGACCTATCCTTATTATTCAGCCACAGATGGTTTGCTCAAGAATTCGGCTTCGATTGAAGACATTGAGAGGCTTGTCCAATGGCCAGATATCAATGATCCGCGTTGGACGATGGGTGTCTCAGAAAGGGCAAACGCACTTAGGGACTGCGGTTATTTCATCATCGGAAGAATGGTTCTCTCCCATGGACCATTCCAAATGGCCTGTGATTTACGCAACACAGAAAATTTCATGATGGATATGATTGTCTCGCCTGAGTTTGCTGGTGCCCTTCTTGATCGTATCACGGATGTCATCTGTGGATTGACACGGAATTATCTGGAAGCAGCTGGGGATGTCATGGATATGATTGAATTGCCAGGGGATGACTATGCCTCAAACGATAATCTCATGTTCTCACCTAAACTTTTTCACCATTTGATCCGACCGCACATTGAACGTATTATCGGGACTATTCGTGATATCTGCCCTGAACTAAAAATCATGCTGCATTCTGACGGCGCCATTGGTAAACTCCTCCCAGACATAATCGAGATGGGGATTGATGTCCTCCATCCTCTGGAACCAGTATCCGGGATGGATCCTGCAAAAATAAAGGCACAATATGGGGAATCAATCAGTTTTTTAGGTGGGATCGACATTTCTCATGCAATGCTAGGCAGTTTACAGGATGTCAGGGCTGATGTGGAGCGTTGTATTCGCGATCTTGCTCAAGGCGGTGGATATATCTTAGCGCCTTGCAACCATTTTCAGGCAGATGTACCTCCCGAAAATGTCATTGAGCTTTTCCGATATGCAAGAGAAAAAGGCTAAAATCACCAAACCAACCGATGAAATTTCCAAAGATCCTTGCCTATCAGAATCGATTATCGCATTACACAGGTAACTTTTGGGAAATCAAACGCTAATAAATCACCCAGTTATTGATGTTACTTCAAATCACATTCTTTTGCTGCCCATATACCTGAAGCGTACGCTGTATTCATATTGATCGACTCTAAAATAACTGGTGGTGGCTTCAATAGGATATCCATCAGATAAATAAGTTACGGATTTTTCAAGTAAAAGAGGATCCCCAGCATGGATGCTTAAAAGTTCAGCATATGTTGCATCTGAAATAACCGCGTTGACAACATGATAAATCTCGTAAATGTATAAACCATAAACCTCGGTCAGAATTTGAAATAATGATTCCTTTGTGAAATCATGCTTTTCCAGGCCTTTGCAGCGTTCTGTCATTATGATGGATTCCTGCAACCCAATAGGAACTTCATCCCCAAATCTTAATCGTGTCAAATGCAAACAGGGTACGCCTAAGTATTTTTTGAAACACTTTGGGTCATATTCATTAAGGACATCAATTGTCAGATTGAGTACTATAGC
>CAZWDG010000137.1:0-5124 GCA_964633075.1 uncultured Candidatus Brevefilum sp. | reverse complement strand
CTTGTACATAGTTATATCCAATGTGTGTTACGCCGGCTTGAATGACAGCTTCTACCTCCTCTCGTGTGCGTGTTTTAGCCGCTGCCAGTAGAATCACATGTGATGGGATGGTATCCCTGATTTGTTTTACCGCCTTGTATATTTCTTCATACTCTTGTTTCATGTACTTCAACCTTTCGTAATCACAATTAAGACTGCAACAAGCACCCCGGCTCCCAGTGAAAGAATGGAAAATTTTTTATTTTCTTTTTCAACTTCTGGTAGTAAGTGTGTCGCACCAACATAGACCAATGCGCCCGCAGATGCTGCTAAAAGGCCCCCGAGCACATCGCGGTTGATCTTGCTGATCAGCGGGTAGGAAACAAGTGTCCCCAGGGGGGTGGTCAGCGCTGCTGCAAGGAAAGCATATAATGCGGATCGCTTCTTTGAAAAGCCGGCCCTTACCAAAAGCAAAAATGTTACCACTCCCTCAGGAAATTCGTGTAGCACCATGCCAACGGCAGAAAGAATCCCCGTGAAAATACTCACATTAAATGTAACTGTGTATATGATTCCATCGATAAAGGAATGTAAGCCGATACCTATCATCGGTATGATCCCTATCGCAAAATTAGCATGTTCGTGTTCATGACAGATAAATATTCTAATGAATCGGTTGATGATATAAAGTAACATGAAACCGGCTAGTAGAAAAGCCGGTGCGTTGACATTCATCTCGATGGATTTTGGGATAATGTGTAAAAAAGGGACGGAAATGAGCACGCCAGCCGCGAAGCAAATAAAATAAGCAATATTGCGGTTTGCCCATTTCTCGTATTTTCCAATGATGTAAATACCCGTTGTTGTCACCGCACAGGCTAAGAAGCTTGCTAATAAAACTGATGTAAAAACTGGTGTAAGCATAACGCTCTCCTTTTATTTATCGTATGCGGTATTTGACACAACCATGCCTAGGCAAATGTGATAGGAACCCGGGACTTTTCACCGCTTTCATTTTCCTCAATCCTGTATAAATCTTCTATATTGGAAATTCTATCGATGAACAATATGCCATCCAGGTGATCAATCTCGTGGTGTACTAGTACTGCATTAACACCGGTGAAGATCTTTTTAAAGGGAAGACCATCTTCGTCCATTCCTTCAATAAACAGGCAATGTGGTCGTACTGTCTCGCCATATAGCCTGGGAAAGCTGAGGCATCCATCAAAATCTTTACGCTCATCTTTGGCTTCAATAATCCTTGGATTGATGAACACCACAGGAAGACCGGCTTGCCATTCGCCATCTATTTCTGTTCCCAGCCGGACAGCCACCACCCTGTGGTGGCGGTTGATCTGTGGAGAAGCAAGTCCCACTCCTTCCACACTGGCATTGAGCGTATCCTTTAGATCTTGAATCAGTGCATGCACTTTTTTGTCAAGTTTGATCACTGGCTCACTCTTTTTCCTTAATTCATGTTTACGTTGTGGGTAAATGAGAATCTCGCGAATAGCCACTATTTTTTCTCCGCTTGGTTACCTGCAGGGTTTGCTGCACTCTCCAGTTCTATAACAATTTTTTGAATGTCCCTCAGAGCATTCTCTGCTTCTATCGGGGTTCCTCGCAACCACGCGTGTAAGATGGAGGGGAATTGTCCAATTGTGCTGATTGGTTCAATTCCTTTCTCTTTCAGAGATTGCTTTAAATAGTCCTCTTCCTCTTTATCGTGAATTTTATTAAGAATAAACCACACGCCAAGAATCTTGGCATCCAAAAAAAATCTGTTTGCTAACTCAATTAATTCTGGTTTATCAAGATGGGCGGTCGCTGGTAAATGGTGGGCTTTGACGCGTTTTACAATGTCTTTGATATTTGCTGCCATTTCTACTGATGCCAGGGTGGGGTCAATGACAAAGATGGCTAGGTCGACACTGGTGATGACTCCACGTGTGATGTCCTCCAGCCCGGCTTTAAAATCGATCAGTGTCACTGGTGAATGGCCTTCAACAACTATGCGGAAATCACGTGCGATCTTCGCCACTGGGCCATCGCAACCAGCACCGGGACCTTGGTCGCCAATTTTTCCAGCCACAAAAAACAGGATCCCTTCAGGGCTGCACGCGTAAAA
Organism: uncultured Candidatus Brevefilum sp.; assembly: GCA_964633075.1. Taxonomy (GTDB): domain Bacteria; phylum Chloroflexota; class Anaerolineae; order Anaerolineales; family Anaerolineaceae; genus Brevifilum. The sequence goes on along the minus strand of CAZWDG010000137.1, from coordinate 3,017 downwards.
ATCTTGATCTAATGTTTTAAGGTTCATTTCAGCTTTATCTAGTGGCGTGGGATCGTCTACAGGGCAGGTGACAAAAACGCCGGTAAAAATGGTCCCGCCGAAATATTCCATTAATGGTTTGGGCTGCTGCGCGATTTCAAAAACACGGTGCAGACCCAGGTTGGTGGAATCCGCGTCTAAAACGCAGACTATATATCCGCTCTTTTGCAGTACCTGGGCAAGGAGGTAGGTAATCGTGCTCTTTCCTGCGCCGCCCTTCCCAAAAACACCAATTCGTTTTCCATCCAAAGGATGTGCTTTCTTATTTTCTTGCATGGCTTATTCCTTTGTGACATGAGCAAAATTCCAATTTTTAGTCTCCTTTTGCGCTTTATTAAGATTTTTTACTCTTGATATCATTCTTTGATCTTGGGAGTTTGTTTATTAAAATAAAGCTGTTTATCGCAGTTTCGATTTCAGCCAGCTTGATATCCTCGACCTTTCCTTGATCACATAGCGTGGCTGCGTTGGGGTCAATAGGAAGAACCGCTAACAAAGGCGCACCGGCGGCTTTGGCCACTTCTTCGGCATGACTTTGACCAAAAAGATCATAACGTTTTTGAGTATCCGGGCAAAGAAAATATGACATGTTTTCAATAATCCCAATAATGGGCACCCCGATATGCTGCGCCATATGCACGGCTTTGCGCACAATTAAGGAGGATAAGCCTTGTGGTAAAGTGACCATTACGATTCCATTCACAGGCACTGATTGCATGATGGTCAGGGCAACATCAGCAGTGCCGGGTGGTAAATCGATCAGCAAATAGTCCAAATCTCCCCACATCACATCTCCCCATAGTTGCCTGATGGCTTTGCTGATTAATGGACCTCTCCAGATGATGGGAAGATCTTCTTTCGCCAGGAGCAGGTTCATGGAAATGATTTTGATCCCACTGAGGCTCTTAAGGGGATGAATTCCGGTCTCTTCCGATTCTACAGGGCCGTGTAGGCCAAATAATGTTGGGATGCTCGGACCGGTAATATCTGCATCCAATATCCCCACTTCAAATCCCTTTCTGGCAAGGGCAGTTGCCAGCAGGCTTGTGACAAATGATTTTCCAACGCCCCCCTTGCCGCTCATCACGGCCAGGACATATTTTATGTGGTTGTATTCTGCTGCACTTCCCTCAGAAGGTTGGCTGACGGGTTTTGGTGTTGCGTTCTCTTTATTTTTCTCATTATTCATCTGCTGATGTCCTTATGCAATGTGTGTATATTGGTATAAGTGAAATTTAGTTTTTGCTCTGCTCTAGTTTTTATCATGCATAGATTACCCCTTTTAGGGGTGTACATTATGATGGATTTTTAAAGAAATGATATTTTAATATTACAACTAAAATTGACATTTGTCAATTATATGTTACAATATTGTTGGAAAGGGAGCGATATGGTTGAAAATTTGGAGTTGAGTATTGGAAAACGAATTAAAAATTACCGCAAAAAACTAGGTTTTACCATTCGTGATTTGGCCAGCCATTGTGGTTTATCCGCCAATGCTATCAGCTTGATTGAGCGTGGTGAGAATTCTCCCACAATTTCATCCCTTAAGCGTTTATCGGTCGCCCTGGGGATATCGCTCAACGAGTTACTTGAAGAAGAAGATAATAATCCGATCGTATATATCAAGAATTGTCAGGGCATGCGCATGAAACATCCAAAATTTGAGATAGAAAGCTTGGGATATGGCATGCCCAATCAGCAGCTCGAACCTTACTGCGTGACCGTACGCTCCGGTGTGGATACCTCATCCAGGGTAATCTCCCATCCAGGGCAGGAATTTGTATATTGTTTATCTGGCGAAATTGATTATTTCATTGGTGGCCAGCAATATAAAATGAAAGAAGGAGATAGTTTGTTATTTGATGCGCTGAGTCCACACGGCTGGTGCAATCCCAATCCCGAAGAGGTGAGATTGCTGTTGGTTTTTCAATCACTCGACGATGCGCATTTGGCACACCAGCGTCATGTTGAAGTTGGTTTGCTGGATTGATCGTGATTAGAAATACTGAGTTATACGGTCTTTTGTCTTCTTATTTTTTTGATTTGAATTAATACTTTTATCTTCCCTGTAACCTTTTGTTGTTGATGGAAAGCATGGACGCATTCGTATTGCGCATACAAGCTGAATATAGTGGTAATGGTCGATATGGTTTTATAATAACTTGTCCAGCAGATCGATCATCTCCTCATCCCCACCTGCAGGTGGTGACCAGTTGACCTGCACCACTTCCACCCCCTGTTTTTCAAGGCTTTCGGCAAATTGTGCTAATCCTAAATTGATTGCCACAATAGGTTGATTTAATAACTCTTTGCTTTCTTCCTTCATGAAATCCTCTCTCTTGCGTTCAAGATGGCAGCACACAATTTTGCTGCCGCAGCATTGCTGTGTTTAACCACCACCCCCGCGTCTTCTAAGAGTTTGCTCTGCATGGCATAATCTTGTGCATCTTCTTCAGTGCCGGTGATGGAGGCAATTACCGTTAAATGTTGCTTTCTGCTTTTCGCTTTCTGCTTGGCATCCAAGATTGCATTGATCGCCTCGCCTACCGGGTCATTGGAGGCATTGAATCCCAGGATGAAATCCAAAAGCAGGATGGCGACCTGCGGATCATCCGTTTCGTGTGCAATGCGCCTGCTGCGCATGGTGCCATCGATCATGGGATGCGGTTTCCCCCGCGTATAGTATTCATCTCCCATATCCACCAGCGTGTTGCCAATGGATTGGTCTGGTTTGGCTAACACGGAAGCCCCTTTTAGCGGCTCATTGGAATACAGTGGAATGCCTGCTCCCAGTAGGATATGTTGTGCCTGGTAGCAAAATGTGCCACCGGCAAACAAACCCCGCACATACCTTTGTTGAGCTGCATGGGCTTCAATTTCATGGTTGACGAACTTCTGATCAACCGTTTCTGATTTGGATGTGGTGTCAATTCCCAGCAGGACCATCACCTTTTCAGCCGCTTCGTCGATGGTCG
>CAZWDG010000136.1:0-5128 GCA_964633075.1 uncultured Candidatus Brevefilum sp. | reverse complement strand
GCTGCCGAGTAAGATCGTCCAGGAAATCTCGCTTGAGGATAGTGTCCAGACGCAGGTCGTTGAGACAATGGCTGCACTCCAAGTCAACAAAGTGCCTCTAGAAACGCCACAACCACCTGCACCTCAAGAAGAAGCAGCACCAATCCAGGAAATTACTGAAGAACCAACCATTACTCTCACGCCCACCCTGGAAAAGCCGATGGTGAGTGTCAGCGAGGACACCAACTGTCGAACGGGGCCGGGAAAGATATACGATTACATTGGTGCCCTGATGGAAGGAGAACGCGCGGAGGTGGTCGGTCAATCTTCGGATGGGCAGTACTGGATCATCAAGAACCCGGATCGGGCAGGGGAATGCTGGCTGTGGGGGCAATATGCCTCAGTGACAGGGCCGACAGCGGCCTTACCTCGCTATACCCCACCACCAACGCCAACCCCGAAACATTCGCCAACGCAAACGATGACCCCAACGCAAACGCTGACCCCAACGCTTGCTTATGATTTGGCAGGAACCTGGGATTATATCATTGCACCTTCTGGGGGTGCAGTATCCATTGTATGGTCAATGGATATCATGACTGGTGGCGGTGAATTTGTTGGAAGCGGCGCATTTCCTGGTGGTATTCGTACGTTTAATGGAACAATCAGTACCGATGGCCTCAGTGTGAATGGAGTCTGGGCAGATCCTGGTGGCGCTGGATCATTTACGATCTTTGCCTTAGGTGTCAACCAATTCCAGGGGAACATCGATGGCGATGGCTTTTGCGGCGTGCGAGGTGGTGCCACCTGGCCAGAACCGTGCTTTAAAAATTAAAAAAATGTAGGACCCATCCTGAGACCGAAGGGCGTGAGGGTTGTGCGCACCATTTTTGTATATTAAATAATTTCCTTTTGGATGTATACCCGATCAACGTTTGATACCGGGTTGAGCGTAGAGACGTTGCCTGCAACGTCTCTACGAATAGTGGTTGGGCTCAATGCTCACGTTAAAAGGCAGCGGCGTATACTGGACGATGCACACCATCAGTTATTGATGGGAATGAAGAGAATCCCCGCAGGTGCGTCTCTATGCGTAAGCCTGATTAACACGTAGGGTTTATTTGGGGTGGGCACTGCTTTGGGTGAGCCATTATTTGTTACTGGTTCCCAATCCGGAAGACGTGGATCACGGATTTACACTCATCCGCCAATCTCTCGATGATGTAAAGCAACCCATTGGTCCGGTCAAAAGCCGCCGCGCCCACCAGGTCACGCTTATAAATCTCCACACGCATTTCGGGATCGAACCAGTATGCTGTCAGGTCCATCAACGCATAGGGTTGGGGATCATACGTGGCGATCTCTCCCTGGGCTACTCTGGAAAGGTCTTGGGGATCAAAGAAAAGGATCGCAGGGAAATAATCCTCAGCCCAATACCCCCGGCTATCATAAGGGAACTCCGGCACCTCAGGGCACGCAACCTCTGGATTATCTGCGCAGTTATAATCCCAAACCACGCCATTCGCAAACCCGTACCAATTCTTACCCAGAGTCTTTGTTCCCACAAAGACGACTGCATTCCCTACATCAGATGTCAGCCAGGCGCCACCCCACCAATGATCGGCTTCAGCATAGCCATCCATCCGCATTGAATCATCTGTCAACAAATCAGAGACCCCTTCAATTTGGGTGCCATAGAGAAGGAGCGGTTGGATGGCTGTCAGCCTGCTACCTGGGGTTGGTGGGTTCCCGTCCTCCCATGGCGCATAGGCAAACAGGGTAGGACCAAGTCCGCCCCAAACCCCTTCGCGAAAGCGACCTGAGGCCAGGAGATAGTTATTGATGTAATTGCTCGCCCAATCCTGGGGGATCTCAAACAGGTAATCGTTGGTCACATAATTTGCATAACCATTAAAGACCCATAGCCCTTCAGACTCGGGATTCGTAAGATCAAGCGAGGCCCAACCGTGGGAAGGGGCGAAATCTTGTAAGTGCTCACCGATGGCAAAATGGAGCTTTCCTTCCTCTTGTCCAGCTTGTGCTGGTAGATATTCAATACCAATGTATGGGATCTCTAAATCTTCAGTTAAAAACCCACCGGTGATATCCGCAAAGGGTTGTAACGTCTGGGCGATATTGAGGTCTTCAAGGTTTCTGCTGTCCACTGGAGCTGGAATGCTGATTTCGGCCACATAAGGCTGCAGGTCATGGCCAATCACATACAGCGAGCCAGGGAAGCCGTCCGCAGCGCCTTGGGGGTCGCCATCGGGATAATAGGTCATCCCCTGACCGCTGTATTCCCATCCCATGCCGCCCGAGTCATCTGGCAGGCGAAATGCGCCCAGGTAGGTCAATGCCCCTGGCGGGAGAGCGCCAGGTGGTACTTCACCGGTACCAATCTCTGTTTTTATTTCCAGCTCTTGTTCGTCTTCTGTTGAGGGTATCTCAATGGGTTGTTCGATACCTACGACCGGGGGTTCCAACGCGTCTACCTCATTTTCAGCTTGGATGGGCAAGTGGCATGCGCTCAGGCATATTGTTAAGAGTGCCAGACAACATAAGTTGAATTGTATTTTCTTCATCTCATCCTCGCTTTTCAATAGATTACCTATTCCATTATACAGAATATCAGGACACATTGAAATAAGCTTGGTGAAAATGCATTGTTTTTTAGGTGATGTATGAATATGATGGAGATGAAAACAGTCGCTATGAATAACTTGTAACCTGTTGAAATAACCGTTTCGGAATATTGATATAATCCATTGTCATGAAGGCATTTGGAACGAGACTGAGTGTCTATCATCATCATGATATTGATGATAATCATGGACTAATACGAGCCGTTCCCGGACCGTACTTTGGTTTACCTTAAAAATCTTATTGGAATGATTATAAAGAAGAGGTAGGCAGGTTGCCAACTTGTAAGCTGATGAAAAAATATCTTTGACAAAAGGATAGACTGATGAATAGAGCCAGCTTAGCGAAGAATGTTGCCATGCAATTTATGAAAATACCTACTGTGGAAGCAATTGCTCTTGCCGGGTCTCAATCCAGCGATGTATCAGATCAATATTCGGATATTGATCTTTATATCTATTCGAAAGAAGGCGTTCCAGTAGAAATTCGCCAGGAGATTGTAAAAAATCTGGGGGGGAGTCAGGCAGATATGAATCTCACTTTTTGGGATACGGGGGATGAGTGGTTTGATTTGACCACAGGTATCGAGGTCGATGTGATGTATTGGACCCCAATTTGGATTGAAGAGCAGTTGGAGCGAGTGCTTGTCAAGCACCAGGCCAGCCTGGGGTACACGACATGTTATTGGCGCACGGTGAAAAATTCACGCATTTTATTCGATCGGGATGGTTGGTTTGCGAATTTACAGGAAAAGTGCCGACAACCCTATCCCCAACAACTGAAACGGGCGATTATAGCAAAAAACCATCCAGTTTTACGGGATGTCATCCCTTCATACTATCATCAGATTAAGAAAGCATTAGAACGGAAAGATTTGGTGAGTATCAATCACCGCCTGGCCGCCCTGTTAGCCAGTTATTTCGATGTCCTGTTTGCGTTGAACGAAGTGCTTAATCCGGGTGAGAAGAAAATTCTCAGGTTTGTCAAAACTGAATGCGGGTTAATACCTGAAAATCTAGAGCAGCAGATCGTCGATATTCTTCGATTTGCCGCTGAAGGGAACAGGATATTATTGCAACTGTTGGGTGCGTTATTCGATGGATTAGATGATTTGTTGCAAGCAGAAGGATTTGATCCAGATCAAACGTTGTTTATCACACAGGCTGCGTAGTTATGATGCGGGGACCCATAATGGCTGGGTGCGCTCAGGCTGTCACACCTCCGGGCGTGCCCTATATGAATCTCATCGATGGAGTATTAATCAAAAAAATTTGATTTGCATCCTTTGCTGGTCATGTAAGGTCATGCAGTATCCTGCGTGATGATAAATCATTGGGGATTCTAGAAAGTGTGTGCGCAAAACTTCACGTTCTGCCTCCTCATGGTAAGGATTGGAGTGCAGCCAACGAGAGATTTTTTGTTCGCGGCATAGGTTGCCTTTTCCGCGCACAATTTATATAATAATAAACATTGTGAGAAAGAACCACATTCCTTCAATATGTTTATTTTTAATTGCCCTAGAACTTTTGGCGATGGCGGGGTGCGCCGCCTTGAACACGGACGATATTGTCCTGACGATGCCCGCCACGCAGGCTGAGAGTACACTCAGCCCCGCAAGTGAGGAGTCCACCCCAGGAGGGGCTGCCTTCCAAACTCAGCCATTTCCCATAACCGGGGTTTCTTCGCCGACCAGCACGCTCTCCAGCTCTCAGGGAGCGCCAATGGTGAGCGTCAACGCCAATACCATTTGCCGGGGGGGACCTGGCAAGATGTATGACAATTTGGGTTTGCTGGAGGTTGGTGAACAGGCTGAGGTGGTCGGTCGTTCTGCTGATTCAGAATACTGGGTGATCAAGAATCCGGATCAAGCGGGAGAATGCTGGCTGTGGTATTACTATGCGACGGTTGTGGGATCAAAGGACGAGCTGGCGGTCTACACGCCTCCGCCTTTGCCATCCCCAAGCGCAACCGCGACGCCTTCGCCGACTGCCACACCTGTTTTTGTGTGGGAGGGGAATTGGTCGGTTTCCAGCGGTTCAGGTGAGGGTGGGAATGCCCTGGTCTATGATATGAACGTTACGGTGGTGGGGGATAGCTTTACTGCGCGTGTGGATTATTTGGGCAATCTCGTCACCTATCGCGGTAGGGTCAGCGATGATTTGTTCAGTGTGAGCGGCACCTGGTCAGATTTGACGCGGGGTGGTTTATTTCGGTTCTATGCCCTGGGGATTAATCAGTTTCAAGGTTACTCCGCCTTTGGGAATGTGAACACCGCTTTGTGCGGCTGGCGAGGGGGGGCTGGGATGCCATCGCCATGTTACAGGGAATAAGTGGTAGGGTATGCACGTCTTCACGCCCTGAGCCCTATAAGGGCGTTTGGGTTGTGCGCACCATTATTGTTGGTGTTGGGAACCTAGAGACGCCCCACCGGGGCGTCTCTACGCAATTGCGCTCGGAAACGGAGCGCACCCGACAAATGTTTCCCTTTTTGATGTAAATTCAATCAGCG
>CAZWDG010000135.1:0-5149 GCA_964633075.1 uncultured Candidatus Brevefilum sp. | reverse complement strand
ATCCAAATAGGCTTGAGTCTCACCATCATCTTCATAGAGTTGAAAGGAATTATCAGCCCCGGGGAAGATCTTGACTGTGATGGCATCAGGCAGTTCAATCCCACCCCAATCCATAGATGGGCTCATGGGGATTATTGCACCCGCTTTGGCAAAGACCGGAATCTTGTCAAGATTTCCATAGACACTAATCCAACCATCACCCTGGGCATGTTCACCTGAAAAGAAGTCAAACCAATCACCTTCAGGCAACCAAACGACCTGCCGACTCAGGCGCGTATGCTTGTCAAGTGGGGACGTAAAGGGGATCGCAATTAATTCACTGCCAAAGGTTGATTGATTTGGGCAAAGATAAGCATTGTTATCTTCAGGATACAAGTGGTACATCGGCCTTACAGGCTGGATGCCATCTTTATAATTACGCCATGCGGCTGTGTAAAGATAGGGGATCAAAGCATGCCGTAACCGAAATGCTTTCCTTGCCTTGATCGTTGTTTCCGCATCATAGCCCCAAGGGCGCCGTTCAAGATAGGGATTCTTGGTGGCATGTAAGCGCATGATGGGGCTGAAGACTCCGTATTGGACCCATCTTAAATACAATTCTGGGTCGCCCACACCGCCCATATGCCCACCAATATCATGGCTCCACCATCCATAGCCGACATTTGCGGCTGTCGCGGTGAAATATGGCTGGAATTTCAGCATTTCCCAGGTGCTAAAGGAATCTCCAGAGAAACCAATTGGGTACCTGTGGCTGCCAAGGCCGCCCCAACGCGAGAAGATGAGGGGACGTTTCTTGCCATCCCTAGCCAGGTCATAAAAATGCAGATGATTGAGCCAAAAGAGCGGGTCCAGCCCTTCAACAGCCGTTCTGGTGCCTTGTTGCCAATCTATCCACCAAAAATCCACCCCCAATTCTTCAAGGGGATGGTGCAGGATATCAAAATAGGCTTCGGCGAATTTTGGATTTGCGATATCAAATGGGATCGGGGTTTTTGTTTCAGGATCCACACCCATGCGTTTTGCCATGGCTTCATATTGAGCTTCATGTGGATAAACACCCATAGCGGGATGTAAATTTAAGGCAGTTTTTAACCCTAACGCATGAAGCTCGTCCATAAAACGTTGCGGTTCAGGAAACAGGTCAGGATTCCAGGTGTATCCTGTCCAACCCGAACTTTCATTCCCAGTCTCAACAAGATGCCAATCCATATCAACAATGCACACAGAAAGGGGAATACCATGTTCCCGAAATTCTTGCATCAACACAATCAGCTCATCCTGATGATATTCCCAATAACGACTCCACCAGTTACCAAGCACAAATCTTGGTAAAATCGGAATTTGACCGGATATTATCTGAAAGTCTTTCAGGCACGCTGTAAAATCCTTTCCATACCCAAAGAAATACAGATCTTTAGCATCCGGATGTGCCTGCCTTGGTGATAGCCAACCTTCCTCATTGAATATGAGGGTATTGCTGTCATCAACCAAAGCCCACCCTGTCCTGGATATTAACCCTGGATTGAGAGGTACAGGTTTACCGGTGCGGTCCAAGGTGCGAATAGTGCCAAGCAGATTGGTTTTATTCTCCATGCCATAATGCCAGGTGAAATCCTGGTCTTTCAAATAAATTTGAAGGTAACGGTGATAGAAGCCAAAATCTTGGAGTGTATATTTCAGGATCAGGTGTTTTGTTTCGATAATCAACTGATCATTTTCTATGGTCTTTGTATATTTTGGTGTGGGGAGTTGTCGATGCCAAAATACTTGGGTAGGTTGATCTTGAAATGTTTCTGATGGGTCGTATTCTAATCGAATCAATCTTGATGTTAGGATAGTAAATCGGGCTGCACCTGCTTGAACGATTGCATCCGGTGATGCCTTGGATTTGAAATCTAAGCGTAGGTAATCCAGCATAACTCCTCTTTTCTAAACTATGGGATATGCTTCAGTCGTCCTTTTCTTAAAATAAAATTGTGAACAGGTATGATGTCAACAAAATGGTATAGGTCAGTATCATAAGATGCCAGGAACTTGGAGTGTTAAAATGCTTCAAGTGATGTTCTGCGCCACCAATAATACCGATAACAAACAAAACAGCCAACACCATAACACCAACCTGGCGAATCGAAACGCCTAAATAATAGGCATTCCCAATTGGATCAGGATCAGCCCAAAAAGCAGCATAAATGGTAATGATCGAATCTAATACTGGAGCAAGCAGTATAAATGCGATTATCGCGCTTAATGCCCATAAAATGACCGTTAAAACTGCCAGGATCCAGGAAGATTTATGATTATTTTGGATCATCATTCATTTCCTTTTTGCTCACATTGATAAGGTAAAAAGACAAAATCTCCAAATATTTTACTTTGTGGGAGGCCGGTATAGGTTGTTAAAGAAATCGGTACATCCAGACCAAGGCTAACTTGCTCTTGTAGGGATGGTAAAGGAGCATAAATATCATTAATGGGTTTTAATGCTTCTGGGAAACCGCCATCTGCATCTGCTGGTAATAAGGCAAAACGCAAATGAACCCACGTCTGATGTTCAGATCCCAGCCAATTTCCCTGGTATCCGATTAGCTCCCCGGCGCTGACTGGTTCTCCCTGAGCACCAACAAAACGATCTTCGATAAAAGAATTCTCTGCATTAAAGGCTGGTGCTAAATCGCCATAGAATGACCAGATTATTTTACCAGCATCAAAAGGATCCTCATGTCTTATAGCAACAGATGTCTCCCAACCCGGAAATTGATAAAGCAGACCATCAGCAATCGCATACACCGGTATTTCACCAGAATAGCCAGAACCCATCAGTAATAGTTGTCTGTTATACCAAAACAGTCCCATCTGCCCTTCGGTAGGAATTTGCCAAGGAGTATCTGGACATCTTCGGTTTATCGGATAAACCTCAAGGTTGACATCTTTTGGTTCGAAGAAAAGAGAGTTTGCTCTGAAATTATTAGCTACATAGTTTTCGTAGATTGTTGTAAGCATTTCATCTGTCCAGCGCTCAAGATAAACTGGATAAAATGGGAAATGGTGGATCAAAATAAGAGGGAAAGATTGCTGATTAATCGCTGCAATGAAATCCGATTGATCCCAGATTTTTGCGTTTGCAAGCTGGGTTAATTCGAAAGGCTGGATGTAAAGAGGGATCTTGTTATCAGGAAGAACGGCCATATACTCATCTGACAGAACATTGCCTTTAGTTGACGCATTGATGACACTTTTCTCCAAGATAATATAGCTCCTCCCCATTTTGATCCTCTCACGATGGTTCATAATTGGTCCTAATAAACTGTCTTGCGTTAAACCGGTTAATTGGATGATAAGAATGGCGCTAAATGCCAAGAAAATAACCAGGTTTATCCACATTTTCTTGCGAATTTGGGGATCAATAGATTCAATATTCGGCATCTTATTTTTGGGGAAATCAAGTTTTGGCAATTTATCTTGATCTAATGGTAACAGATCCCAAAATTTCCCCAAAACAATCCCAGCCAATATGGCGAGCGCAGCGCTGATCTCAACCAAGTAATTTACATTTGACCCAACCTTTCCGATTGTTACAGCAGTAACAGCAGAAACAACTAAATATGGCGCAAGAAACCAAAACATCGGGAAATTTCGCCAACCAAGCCCAAGATAGATCACAAGAATGGTGATGAGCCATGGCATTTTATCCCATAGATCACGGACATAATTAAGCACGGTTTCCCAGCGAAATGGATTGATATTTGCTTTGACAATATGGAAAAAGAACCCGCCTTGGGTCGCAATTTGAAGCAAACCAAAAATTGCTAGACCTGCGATAGCATAGATTAAAATCATCTTGATTGCTTGTCTTCGATTCCTTTTCCAGATATAGAGGGCTGTAGCAAGTGGACCTGCCAGTCCGAAAGATTGACGAGTATATGCTGCCAGGACAAAAAATATCGCTCCCAGTAGGATTGTCTTTTTATCTTCTGGACGACCTATCACTATGAATACTCCCGCTAATGAAAAGAACAATGCTAACATGTCAATCCGGAATAATGATGACCATTCTAAAACATAAGGGATGATCAAGAATAAGCTGGCAGCGAAAATTCCAGGGAAAAGACCCTGGTCAGGATAAAAGTGATTAATTATATAGAGGATGAGTATGGCTGTTCCTAGGGTACTCAAGAAAGCAATTAATCTGCCTATCAACAAACTTGGTCCAAAAATCCATACGAATAAAGCGTTTATCGCCACAAAAATTGGTGGATAATTTGTGATTAAGTAAGGAGGTGAAGTGATATCCGTTGGATAGAGAGGTTCTCCCTGTGTAATCCTGAGAGCTTGGTTGAGTAATGGTCCTTCTCCATAATCCAGTGGGTATTTGAATCCTAAGACAATTAACCCATGGATGATAAAAATAAGGATAGCTAATGCTGAGAAGAACAGAAGGAGGATCTTTCCAGCCTGGCGAAGGTCTTTTAACAATATTTTTTCTGCAAAATTCATCGATTCTCCTGTAGGGTCACACTTGAAGAAGGAGCATACTGATCAAATAAGTAATACCTGAGATTAACAGCGTTTTGCCAAATGCTTTCCAGGAATCAGAGTGACCAAGATGCCTGAAATGGAATTCTCCATTGATGATGATCAGGCTTAGCCATAATAAAGCGAAGATAAAAATGGCGATAACCCTAGATAATATTGCCAAATCTAAGTTTTGAGAAAGTAAAAATATCAACCAAACAATCAAATCAATAAGATTGAGCCCAATAAAGATCCAAAGCAATCCTTCACCCAACCATAAAATGATTGTGATGAGAATGATGATGATTGATTGATTGTCTCCCTTTGATGTTCCATGTGTAGAATAGAAAGGTGGAAATAAAAAGAGTAAGGTTGAGAGGATCGGCAATAAGCCAGGCGTTCGCTGACGATTAAGAGAGAAATCAGGCTGGTTAAACCAATTAATGAGAGATGTTTGCGTCAAGGATAATATGATTAGGATCAATCCAAGCATTACTGTGGCAAATGCGATCGATGGTTTGTTCAGGGTTAATGAGAAGCGATGCTGATTCGGTAGAAGGAGGTCCTTCGCAATTTTTGAAAAACTCATTTTTGCTGGGAGTTCAATGTTATTTATTTCCTCTTTGAGATCATTAAC
>CAZWDG010000134.1:0-5149 GCA_964633075.1 uncultured Candidatus Brevefilum sp. | reverse complement strand
AAAAAATTAATAGCTTTCTCTATTGTCTCTTCTGGGCTCGTCGTTGAAAATCGTTCTTCCTTGCGAATATCATTCGGTTGTTTACCAACCATACATACAAACTTTGTGCCACCTGCTTCAATTGCGCCAAACAGTTTTGATTGATCCATTTTTTGGCCAATCTCTAGAGGAAATTTTCAATGAAGGCTAATTGCATCATTCGGCGATCTTTTTCACTTTGTTTTTATATTGAAAACAGAGATAAACCGCAAGTGATTAATTATTTAAGGAATGACGATCTCAAGGGTTTCTTAAAAACTACTTGAACACTATCGATTTACTCTGTTGATGAATTATCACGATCCCTAAACAACTATTTACACTTTTTTACTAAAAATGTCTCTCTTCCCAATTTTTGATGATTAAGCTTTGATTCGCGCACGATAAGAGCTTAACAAAACAGCCAAGAACGTAATGACCGCTCTGACGATATATTGTGTATGAATATCAAAATTCAATAGGGTCATCCCATTACTGATGACACCCATGAAAATAATACCGACAAGGGTGCCCGTTACCGTTCCAACGCCACCATCGAAGCTCGTGCCACCGACAACCACAGCGGCAATCACATCGAGTTCCCATCCTTTACCAAAGGTAAATGTGCCGGCCATCACCTGGCCAGAAGTCATAAACCCGGAGATAACCGCCATCAATTGGACAACAACGAAAGCAATAATTTTTGTCTTACCGACATTAATACCGCTCAATCGCGCTGACTCTGGATTCCCACCGACCGCGTATGTTGCCCGTCCTGTCGTTGTAAATCTCATGATAAACCAGATGATAAAAAAGCAGACCAATAGAACAATGGCCGGAATGGGTATGCCGTTCATTCCCCCTATCCTTCCACCTCCCAATTGGTTATACCAATCCGGGAATTGATTAGGAACGGGGAAACCATCTGAGAGCTTACCTGACAATCCCAGCAGAGCAAACAATGTGGTTAATGTAACAATAAAAGCAGGCATACCTGTTTTATGCTGGAAAATACCATGCAAAAATCCCGTGCCAATACCCAGTAAAATACTTGCTGTCATACCAATGATGCAAGCCAGCGTTAGATCCATCCCTCCAGCGCTCAGATCTCGGCAGGCTACAGCTACAATAACCCCAGCCAGACCAACCGTAGAACCGATGGAGAGATCGATCAAACCCGAGATGATCACCATCGTCATACCAAAAGAAATCACACCTTTTAATGCATTGGCGCGTAGAATATTCATCCAATTTGCCCAAGTGAGAAAATTCTTCCCGCTAAATGATAGTCCAACGATTAAGATGATTAAGCAGATCTCGATGATGTGATCGAGGAGAAAAATATAGAATTTTTTTCGATCAATTCTATTTTTAGTTAAAGCAGTGCTTGTCATGTTGGGTTAACCTCCCATGCAAATTTCGTATAGTTGAACAACATTGATTTGCTCAGGATCCATTTCGTCAACAATTCTTCCCTTCCGCATGATTAATATGCGATGACAGACCTCAAGTAATTCCTCTAATTCGGTGGATACAAAAATAGCTGAAACTCCTTTGCGAGCTTGTTGCCAAATAATTTCAAAAATCTGTTGTTTAGCATTCACATCAATTCCCCTAGAGGGTTCATCATACAGCATGATTTTGGGTTGTGTGTTTAACCAATTACCCAAAACAACTTTCTGCTGATTTCCTCCTGAGAGGGATTGACAGGCAGCATCTAAATTACTCACGACAATATCTAATTCCTTGACTTGTTTCTCGGCAAAAGCATTCCGTTTGCGTTTATTCTCAATCCAGCCATCAGCTGTGATATTCATGCTGGCATAACATAAATTATCTCGAACGGAATGGATGAGTATCAATCCCTCCTCTTTTCGATTTTCGGGAGTTAAGCCGACACCTGACTCAACCATTTTGATAGGATTTGTAGACTTAAAAACCTTACCCTGAACGAGAACTTCTCCACTGTCAATTGGATCAGCACCAAAAATCCCTCTTAATAACTCTGATCGACCTGAGCCAAGCATGCCAGCGATGCCGAGTACTTCTCCGCGTTTAAGTTTGAAATTAATATCTTGATAATGGCCTTCTCGATTCAACCCTTGAACCTCTAAGATGGTTTCCTCTTGCGCTTTTAGGTCTTTAGGACGAGTTCTGATCCTGACTTCGCCGAACATCATATGAATAATTTCTTTTTGAGTGAGGTCATCCATTCGACGGGTGCCAATTAATTTACCATCTCTTAAGACGGTAACTGTATCTGCAATTTGTGGTAACTCCTGCAATTTATGGGATATATAAATAACAATGACGCCATGGTCCCTTAGGGCTCGGATGGCTTTAAACAAATTTTCAATCTCGTTTTGGGCAAGTGCTGAAGTTGGCTCATCGAGCATGATCACCTTTGGATCAAAACTAAGTGCTTTCGTGATTTCAACGACCTGCATTTGCCACATACTTAACCGCGAGACCATCTCATGCGGATCGATTTCCGATTTCATGATTTCCAATAGTTCCCCTGCTTGTTGAAATGTTTTGGGCCAATCGTTCATTTTATATTTCTTAGGTAAACGACCTAAAAATATGTTCTCTGCAACCGTTAATCCTGGTATAAGACTCATTTCCTGGTAAACGCTGGTAATCCCTTTTTTATAGGCATCGGATGTCGAATTAAAATGTAACGGCTCATCATTCAGAAAGAACTCACCTTCTGTGGGCTTGACTGCACCAGCCAGAATTTTTACCAAAGTAGATTTTCCAGAGCCATTCTTCCCAACCAAAGTGTGGACTTGACCACCTTCATAAGTCAAATTGATATCATCCAAAGCTCGTGTGCCAGGATAATCTTTGGTGATATGTTCCATGCTTATTTTTAGAACACTCATCTGATCTTCCTTAAGTTGAAAATTGTTATAACGAGGAGACGTTGTGGCTAAATCGTCTCCTCGTTCTCTAAATTATGTGTTTATCTTATGTTTAATTAGTCTAATCCATTGGCTTTGCGCCATGCGTTAACGCCCTCAGGATCAGTTCTGGTCAGATAGGTTCCTGGGACGATGACCGTCTTGCCAGCATCTGGATTGTCTTCACCAAGCAAAGTAAGAGCCAGAGATTCGACTGCTTTGAATCCCTGATTGTAGGGATCCTGGGCCACGACCGCGATCAGGATATTATCTTCATCCAAAAGCATCGTGGTTTGCTGATCGCCGCCATCATACCCGAAGACGTAAACCTGTCCAGCTAAACCGGCTTGCTTGACCGCCATCACGGCACCGATGGTGCTGCCATCATTGCATGCCCAAATAACATTGATTTCAGGGTGGGCTGTCAGCATATCGCTGACCTTGGCGATGGCATCATCTTGCAGGTGGGAGCTGACTGCAGCAACTTCTGTGTACGTCACACCACCCTCATCCAAACCCGCATAGAATCCTCCCCAGCGTGCTTTGGATTGATCGGGTAGTTGGTCATCAAAATCCACCCGGGCTACGTTCACATCACCGGTGATATTCTCTTTGATGAATTCTGCCGCATTGACGCCCACCAGCTTGCCGTTGGTGGCATCATCAGAGGTATAACCACCGGATAAGAATGACATATCTCCCAGGTTGATGTTGGTTACAGCGACTTTGATCCCTTTATCAGCGGCTTCTTTCAAGTTGGCAACAGAGGCATCCGGGCTGAGGGGAGCGATCGCGATCCCGTCTACACCTTGGGCGATGTAGGTCTGAATCAATTCGGCTTCCTTCGCCTGATCGTTGTTGGTATTGGCTGCTAGGATCTCGATCCCGTATTTGTCACCCGCAGCCTGGTAGCCTTCGACCATACTTTTCATGAACTGATCATCCTGGAATACAATCCCCGCAATTACATATGCTTTTTCTTCAGGTTCTTCACTGGCAGTAACTGGGATTTCCTCTAATCCATTGGCTTTGCGCCATGCGTTAACGCCCTCAGGATCAGTTCTGGTCAGATAGGTTCCTGGGACGATGACCGTCTTGCCAGCATCTGGATTGTCTTCACCAAGCAAAGTAAGAGCCAGAGATTCGACTGCTTTGAATCCCTGATTGTAGGGATCCTGGGCCACGACCGCGATCAGGATATTATCTTCATCCAAAAGCATCGTGGTTTGCTGATCGCCGCCATCATACCCGAAGACGTAAACCTGTCCAGCTAAACCGGCTTGCTTGACCGCCATCACGGCACCGATGGTGCTGCCATCATTGCATGCCCAAATAACATTGATTTCAGGGTGGGCTGTCAGCATATCGCTGACCTTGGCGATGGCATCATCTTGCAGGTGGGAGCTGACTGCAGCAACTTCTGTGTACGTCACACCACCCTCATCCAAACCCGCATAGAATCCTCCCCAGCGTGCTTTGGATTGATCGGGTAGTTGGTCATCAAAATCCACCCGGGCTACGTTCACATCACCGGTGATATTCTCTTTGATGAATTCTGCCGCATTGACGCCCACCAGCTTGCCGTTGGTGGCATCATCAGAGGTATAACCACCGGATAAGAATGACATATCTCCCAGGTTGATGTTGGTTACAGCGACTTTGATCCCTTTATCAGCGGCTTCTTTCAAGTTGGCAACAGAGGCATCCGGGCTGAGGGGAGCGATCGCGATCCCGTCTACACCTTGGGCGATGTAGGTCTGAATCAATTCGGCTTCCTTCGCCTGATCGTTGTTGGTGTTGGCAGTCAGGATCTCGATCCCGTATTTATCACCGGCCGCCTGGTAGCCTTCCACCATGCTTTTCATGAACTGATCATCCTGGAATACAACCCCGGCAATCGTCAGGCCAGTATCTTCTACTTCGATTTCTTCTTCTGGGATTTCCTCTTCTGGAGTTTCTTCTTGAACTGGTGCACAACCATTTAGTAACATTGCGAAAATTGTTACTAATCCGAAAATTATTAGAATTTGTTTCCTATACATTGTTTCTCCTTTATATCTAAAAATTTTTCTTCAAACAATTTTTTAGATTCGCCCTATTTCGCCTCCTTTCTTCAAGCATTGGTCATCAAAACGGATTGTTCCGATTAGTTTAATAGAAAAACCACTTGGGAAAGTTAAAATCCACCTAACCATAAGCTTATGTTTGTATACACACATATATTATCA
>CAZWDG010000133.1:0-5194 GCA_964633075.1 uncultured Candidatus Brevefilum sp. | reverse complement strand
GCTTAAGACTGGTTACTTGGTGGAATTCAATAATAATGGAAAAGCGGGGAAATAGGGGGTGGGTACTTGGTACTTGGTATTTGGTATTAGGCTAGTGTCAGGATGAATTGTCTGGATTGTGAGTGGTGAATGGTGAATGGGCTGTATTGATCCGTCCTGATTTACGTTTACAGGATTTATTAGAGAATAGGGAAGGGATTAAAAAGATTGCTTTTTGCGAAGAGCAGTCTTTTTTGTTTGGAAAAGGATCTTCATTTTTTTATCGGGTTGCCTGCGTGACCATTTTCATCAGTGCTTGCACCCATTGATTGGTGTTTGTGAGGTGGATGAATGGGAGGAATACTGATGGGCTAAATTTTAGCAATGATGATCACTTAAGCGCCTATGATTTTGATGCAGAGGGTCTTCTATTCCTGATTGATAAAATTTTTGCGTTGGTCTGGGTTGCTTTTGATACCCGCCTCAAGGATATCCATTAAATTGCTCATGAGATGTTGGGCTTCCTCGTTTTCCAGGATGGACAGATTCACAAAATCGTTCTCAGTTAACCCTAAACGTTCAATAAAATACTTGCCAAACTGGTAAAAGATGACCTCCATCAGAAATGCAGCCACGTCTGGGTCGACCCATGTCGCCACATCACCATGAACAATCCCCTGAGAGATCAATTGTTTGAAGAACTGGGTGGTCCCTCGCCTTCGAAGTTCTTCTTTCATTTCCGGGAATTCGACCCCTTCGATAAAGGCACGATAAGCAATTTGTGCCATCCGAGGATGGCGGATTTCAAAGAGGACCTCTGACAGGAGTTGCCAGCGCATGTATCCAAACAACCCGGTTGAGTGATCGGGCGTGGGGATGTCTTTGACCAATTTTAATTTTTCATCGGTGCTGATTTCCACAAGGTAACGGTAAAGCTCCTGCTTGTCTTCGAAATACTGGTAAAAACTACCTTTGGCGATGCCTGCTTTTCGAACGATGTTGGAAATAGAGGCGACCTTATAAGGGTAAGCAGCAAACTCCTCGATCGCGAGGTCTAAAATCTGGTTGCGTTTGTCTGCAGGAAGGTTGTAGAAGGTATCTTTGGGCATGAAATTCTCACATAAATGGTTTACTGGATTTCTTCTCCGAAGGATTTTTATCTTGGATTCAAATGCCAATCATACACGATTTGTTACTACTCAGGGAATCCTGCTGTTGAAGAGTGGGGGTGTGGTTTGGCGGCTCTACCGCTAAACCACACCCCCCAATTCCCATGCAGGCTGAGTAGTTACCACGATTTTATAAAAGACTGTGATTTGTGTGTAAAATAAGGTCATTCTAAGATCTTCGATTAATCAAGGGAGTATTATGATACCTGATAATGCACTAAAAAAGTGCTTGAATTTTTCAACGAAATTATTTTATGGAATTGCCTCCCTGGGAACGGCAACGGTGTCGAGCATTTACGCTGCATTATTGCCTATTTTTTACCAGGATTACCTTGGTTTATCAGCCAGATGGATCGGGATCGCTTCAGCCATCTATGCGGTATGGAATGCGATCAATGATCCATTATTTGGCTTTGTCACGGATAGCACCCGTTCAAAGCTGGGGCGGCGGATCCCCTATATGCGGTTTACCGCCCCTTTCCTCGGGTTGACATTTATCCTGGTATGGTTTGCTCCAGAGGGCGCTGGCGAACTCTCCCTGTTCTGGTGGATGCTGGTCACCATGTTGTTGTATGACACAGGTTATACAATCATTGGATTGGTTCACGGCGCGCTGATGCCTGAGCTGTCTGAATCAGATGTTGAGCGCAATCAGCTTTCGATATCCTCAGCGTTATTTGGTATGGTGGGGTATATTTTTGGTTTCTTGCTGCCGGATATGTTTCGTCCTCAAGCCGGGATGGACCCTTCGCTGTTAAATTTACGGTTATCGATGGTAGCCGTTGGGATCATCACCACCTTTCTGGTTATCCTGACCACACTGAAAGTCAAAGAACGGCGAGAATTTACGATCGTCGATACCCCACTTAAATTCTGGGAGTCGCTCCGCTACACGCTGACCAATACCTCCTTTTGGGTCTTTGTAACGATGAATTTTTTGCTGACATTTATGAATTCAATCGCCACAGGGGCGATCTACTATTTGGCTGATTATGTCACTCAAACCAGTACAATGATTTTATTAATCTATCTTTTTGTGCCAATTGCCTTGGGGATACCACTGGCGAACCCGATGGTGAAGAAATTTGGGTTGATGCGCGCCCAGCAAATCTACCTGTTGATCGGCGGAATCGGGTTGGCTTCAATAGCATTTATGCCAACAAATGTAATCCCGATCAGCATGGTGATCGCAGGGATGGGGCTTTCAGGACAGCAGACGATCACCTATAATCTCCTGGCATATGTGATCGATGATGACGAAGTGCGCACTGGCAAACGGCGTGAAGGCGCTTTTTACGGGGCAAATGCCTTACTCACCAAACCAGCGCAATCACTGGCATTGTTCCTGACGGCGTTTATCCTCGAACGATCTGGATTCATCACTCGGGCAATGAACCAGGGTCAGATCTTCCTGGATCAACCCGAATCAGCTTTATTTGGCATCCGTTCAATTGTCGGGTTGATCCCAGGCCTGGCGATGTTAATTGGATTGGTGATCCTGTTCTTCTTCCCGCTGCAAGGTGAACGCTTGGCAGCACTAAAAGAAAAGATCTTGCAAATGCATGCTGAAAAAGAAGAACAGCTCACCCGCATCGAGAGTCAGGGTTTATAAGAGGCATGCGAATTTGAAAAGTCGACTTGTTTCAGTTGCCCTGGCATTTATTAAATTGGGTTTCATCGCCTTTGGCGGTCCAGCTGCTGCATATGCTATGATGCGCCAGGAATTCGTTATTCGGCAAGGATGGATCAGTGAGGATGATTTTTTTGATTTCATGGGGATTGCGAACCTGGTCCCAGGTCCGAATGCGACTGAATTGGCCATATTAATCGGTTATCACCATGCCGGGTGGTGGGGATTGATCTTGGGTGGGGCTTGTTATATCTTCCCAGCTATGGTGGCGGTGTTGGCTTTAGCGTGGACCTATACACAATTTGGTGCTTTACCAGCGATCGAGGGGATTTTATATGGCATCAAGCCTGTGGTTTTAGCAATCTTAATTTCAGCGATGTGGGGGATCCTCAAGCCTCGTTTGAAGAATATCGTTGGTTTGGGGTTGGCTGTCGTTGTCTGCGTGGCTTTTCTATTTGGAGTCAGTCCCATCATACTATTGCTGGGTGGAGGCATCCTGATGGCATTATTGCGAGCCTTCCAAAACTCAAAAAATCATTTAAGCCTTTCTGTAATCTGGTTGCCGCTTCCCGGTATCATCCTGCGCGTTTTGACGGAAACCATCCCATTCAATCTCTGGCGTTTGTTTTGGGTATTTCTCAAAGCGGGGGCATTGATGCTGGGAAGTGGGTATGTCCTGCTGGCTTTTATTCATGATGACCTGGTTGTACGTTTGGGTTGGTTGACAGAGTGGCAAATGGTGGATGCCATTGCGGTTGGGCAGGTAACACCCGGTCCGCTGGCAACCACAGCTACTTTTGTAGGCTATATTATGGGGGGATTACCAGCTGCGCTCCTGGCAACTCTGGCGATGTTTTTACCCTCTTTTATGATTGTGATTTTAATGCTTCCTGTGATTGAAAAAATTCGGGCATCACAGCGATATCAAGGGTTTTTGGAAGGGGTGAACTTTGCTGCTTTAGGGTTGATGGCAGGGGTCACTTGGGAGATCACAGAGACTGCGTTGGTTGACCCCATAACCGGGTTGATTACAGTGACCGCCTTGATCTTGTTGATTTTGGTCAAATTAGACACCCCCTGGTTAGTCCTTGGGGGTGCGCTGATTGGTTTGATTAGGAGTATCTTATAGAGGCGTTAATGCAAGGTGAGTAACTTTGAATCCTGTTTATAATAATGATGGGTGAAATTAATGAAACTGTACGTCGTGCTGGCTTCGAAAATTCTAAATGGTTGATTTGGATTTATTGCTGAAACGGACTGAAGAAAGACAAGTGATAAAATGTATCTGTTTAATCCTGGACCACATCAAGAACTGAATGAAATCCTGGAGACGCTTGTCACCGGGATAAGGACAATCTTAAAGGATAATTTCCTGGGCGCTTATCTGGGTGGTTCCTTTGCGCACGGGGGTTGGGATGCTTACTCCGATGTGGATTTTGATGTGGTGATTGCCGATGACCTCCATCACCATAAAGTGGAGGAATTAAAGGTTTTGCATGCCCAAGTGTTCACGATCGACCATTATTACGCCCGTCACCTGGAAGGCGCCTATTTTCCTCAAGAGGTGTTGGGCGACCTGACGAGGACTTCTGAACCCCTCTGGTACCTGGATAACGGCAGCCTGAACTTTGAACGCTCCACCCATGACAATACCCTGGTCAACCGCTGGGTACTGAGGAACCAGGGGGTTACTTTAATCGGTCCGAGTCCAAGCACATGGATTCCGCCGATCCCAGATGAGATGCTTAAAGCGGAGGTTTGGGAGACGATGCATGATTGGGGGGTGGAGATCCTGAAGGGGGACTATGCCTTAGAGAATCGTTTTCGTCAAATCTTTACCGTGTTAATGTACTGCCGAATGCTGCATACGCTGCATAGCGGTAGGGTTGAATCAAAACCGGCAGGGGCTGAGTGGGCTAAAGCAACATTGGCTCCCCAATGGATTGACCTGATCGATGACGCCTTGAGCGCCAGGCCGAACCAATACGAAAAATGCTATCAACCTTCAGATCCTGAGAAAGTAGCCCGTACTTTTTCATTTGTTCGATATGTCATCTCAAAAGCAGATTTAGAATTGATTTAACGACCAGGTTGGCTTTGTTAAGACGGATTTTGTCGAGGACCTGAGTATAATGGGTATTGCGATTGAAGAGACAGAAGAAGGAGACAAATCATGGCGAAAAAAATTGGAATTTTAACAGCAGGGAGTGACTGCCCGGGGTTAAACGCCACCATCCGGGGATTTGGAAAGGCTGCCCGGGGTATACATGGGATGACCTTGATTGGTTTTCAAGATGGGTTCAGGGGCTTATTGGCCAATAACACGATTGATTTAGGCGGCAATGCGCTCTCAAACATTCTCACGAAAGGTGGCACCATCCTTGGGACCAGTCGCGACCTCCCCCATAAAGTGGAC
>CAZWDG010000132.1:0-5227 GCA_964633075.1 uncultured Candidatus Brevefilum sp. | reverse complement strand
GGGTAGAAGATAGGGATCCCTTTCGGGTAGATGCTTTGATGATTGATGATGCAATAATGCAAATGACAAACACCAAATCAGCACACCTATCCAATGATCAATCTTATAAGGACCGATCGCGCTTTGCTGCCTGATCGTTGGCGCAAGGGTCAAAATCAACGCATAAGCTATCAGGATGAGACCTGCGATTATCATTAATCGGCTTTGGATTTGATCCTTAAGTGACCTTTGGTCTTTGATTGAGAAAAGCGTTTGCACGGTCAGGCCAGGTATTTTTCAATTAAAATGCCCAATTCCTGGCGTTTTTGGGGATCTATATTTTCCACGTTGGTGATAAGAGCGTTTTCAAGTGCTCGTTCACATTCACAACTGGTTGAAGTGTCAATTCGGTCGACCAAATTCTTAATGGTTTCCTGTGCAATTTTTACATTTTGAAGTAAAGTTCTGACGACCATTTCCACAGTTACTGGTTCTTCACTGACATGCCATACATCATAATCGGTGACGTGCGCCATTGTTGCATAACAAATTTCAGCTTCTCGTGCTAAAAAGACTTCTGGAGAAGCCGTCATCCCAATAATATCCATACCCCACAAGCGATAAAGCGCCGATTCACCTTTTGTTGAAAACCGAGGTCCCTCGATGGTGATATAGGTGCCGCCGCGATGATAAAGCGCATTAGTGTCTTTCAGAGCTTCCTCCAGCAGGTCTGAGAGGGACGAACAGAATGGATCTGCCACGCTCACATGGGCAACCAGCCCTTTTCCAAAGAAGCTGCGAGCACGTTTGTGGGTAAAATCAAAAATCTGATGGGGAATAACAATATGCCCGGGGGCATACGCTTCGCGCAGAGATCCACAAGCACTCACACTGATAATGCGTTTACCCCCTAGAGACTTTAGTGCAAAAATGTTTGCGCGATATGGGACATCTGTGGGAGAATAGATATGACCGATGCCGTGTCTGGCAAGGAAGGCAACTGGTTTCCCATGAATATTTCCAATGGTTATCGGAGAACTTGGTTTTCCATAGGGGGTATCCAGTTCGATTTGTTTGATATCTTTCAGATCTTCAAATGCGTACAGGCCAGAACCGCCAATTACTGCAAGTACGGGTGTCTCAGTCATTTTTGCTCCAAATCGTCTCGTTTATAAAAATTAACGTTTTCATCCGTCCTAACCTCAATGTGTCACCATCTGTGAGAATAATAGGTGATTCCATTAAGGTATCATTCAAATAAGATCCATTGGTTGAATCAAGGTCCTCCGCCCACCATTGTTTCTGATGAAAATAAAGTTTACAATGCCGATGTGAGATCGTTTCATCCTGTAAAGGAAAATCGCAGGCAGGGTCACGTCCGATGATGATTTCAGGAATGTTGAATTGTTTTTCAATTATTTCATTTTCAATCTCTGCTCTGATGATCAAGATGGGCACAGAGATGGCTGTTTTTCCTTGGACGGTTTTCCGAAGATCGATGTAGATGGTGTAGGTAATCCACCCAACAAACAGGTAGGAAAGAAGGATCAATAAAATTCTCAATGCAAATGCCAGGATGGCATTCATGCTCAGTGATCTCCTGAAAGGTCTTTATCAGTGTTACCAGCTAAATTTTCGCTATCCTCATCGGCAGTTGGGATCACTGTGGTTGGGTTTTCCATGGTTGTTTCCTGGATGTAGATCAAATTTACCACCCCCAGGCGTATGACATCACCTGCCTGGAGGGTTGCCTGGGATATCTTTTTGCCATTAAGATAAACACCACCTGTTGAACCGACATCAAAAATGACATATTGTTGGTTAATTGCACGAAGCTGTGCATGATGTCGTGAGACATGAGGGTTATCCAGGATCAAGTCGCAATCTGAGTGGCGACCAATATTGATCACAGGCTTGTTAAGCGGAAAATTTGAAATACCCCCAACAACAAAAAAAGCTTCTTTTGGTAGAATGGATTGTGGTTCCATTGACTCAACAGGTGTCATGGCGGCAGTGTCTGTAAGAACCGGGGCTGGGTTAGAAATGGTGGCTTCAATGTGATAATTATGTTGTGGAAGCATTGGGTCCACAAGAAGTGAAATAGTGGGGGATTTATTAAAAAGGAAACCCTCGTTTTGACCTGTCGTATGAAGTGTGGCTGCCAGTTGATCGAGAAGGTCGTGATGGGATTGCCATTCAAGATAATCCTCTTGTGGGACATAGAAAATAAAATAATCAGGCGCATATAAGCGCCCTTCTTGGTGAATCTTGAGGTTATCACGCATCGACTGAATGAGATCTTCGATCAGGGTAGATTGATGTTGTTTGCCCGTGAAAATCCTAATAAGCTTTTCTTCAAATAGCATACGTAAATGCAGTTCAATGCGATCAAGATTTTTGTTCATGGTAACCAATCCAGTATAATTATACTCAAGTATGATTTTGCATGGTTATCAGGAAATTGATCACACGGCCGATCTTGCATTAAAGGTCTGGGGGGCGAATTTCCATGTCTTAATGAAATGGGCTGCGCAGGGGATGTATGATTTGATGGGCATCAACTTAAATGTTGAAAGTCCGATCGAATACAAATTTCACATTGAGGTAGGTTCACTGGAGACGATACTTGTCGATTTCTTGAGTGAATTGCTTTATCGCTGTGAAGAAAAGCAAGAAGCATTTATCAATTTCTTGTTTGCAACCGATCAAGAGAGGTTGGATATCACGGCTAAGGGTTATAAAGTAAAAACACTTGTGCGGAGCATCAAAGCAGTGACCTATCACGACCTGAATATTAAAATGACAGAGACCGGCATGGAAACAACCATTACATTTGATGTCTAGAAAGGTAATAGAATGACTCAGATTTCGATGGATAGCTTTACGAAAATAAACCCCTTTGAGTGGGAGATTTCACCTGATTTTCTTGAAGGGATGCGCGTCCCTGTACGCATATTCGCTTCCGAATCGCTTTTGCAGGATTCTTTCAGGGATGCTTCCATTCAGCAAGCGATCAATGCGACTTTCCTGCCTGGCTTGGTGGAAGCAGTGATGGTGATGCCAGATATGCATCAAGGATACGGCTTACCCATTGGTGGTGTCGCTGCCACTGATCCCAAGATAGGTGTTATTTCACCGGGCGGAATTGGTTATGACATTAATTGTGGGGTGAGACTCTTGACATCGCAAGTTAGTTTTAAGGAGGTCGAAGCGCTGTTGCCAAAGCTGGCTTCAATGATCAATCAATTTTGCCCGAGTGGCGTTGGCGTTGCGAGCGATCTGAAATTATCCGAATCACAATTAGCAGAAGCTTGTGTAAAAGGCGCTGCATGGGCAAAAGCCGCGGGTTATGCAACGTCGGATGACATTAAATTCACGGAGGAAAATGGCTGCTTAGCAGGCGCAGACCCAACGAAATTAAGCAAAAGGGCACTCGAACGCGGTCGGACTCAATTAGGCACCTTGGGTGCGGGAAATCATTTTATTGAGGTTGACTTAATCGCTGAGATTGATCATCCCGAGGCTGCCAAAATAATGGGATTGAATGTGGGTGATATTGCTGTCCAGATTCATACTGGATCGAGGGGTTTTGGACATCAAATATGTACTGATTATGTCCGACTTTTGCAGAAAGCCGTTGCAAAATACAAAATCTCATTACCGGATAAACAGCTCGTGTGCGCACCAATTGACTCCCCTGAGGGGCAGGACTATTTAGGTGCAATGCGTTGTGGTGCGAATTTTGCTTTTATAAACCGTCAACTACTCGCCGATAAGGTCCGTCAAGCCTTTGAAGCAGTATTAGCCGGTAGGTTTTCCAATTGGCACCTCAAGCAAGTATATGATATTGCCCATAATATTGGAAAATTTGAGAGACATCAGATTGGTGATGAACAAAGGACGGTTTGTGTGCATCGCAAAGGTGCCACACGCGCATTTGGACCAGGGAGTGAGGGGTTACCCCTGGATTATCTTGAAATCGGGCAACCAGTCTTTGTCCCGGGTTCCATGGGGACAAGTTCATGGGTTTTAGTCGGTACTGAGAGGAGCATGAAACGTTCATTTGGGTCTTCATGCCATGGTGCAGGACGGGTGATGAGTCGTTCTCAAGCCAAGCGGGAAGTATGGGGTGAGGATTTGTTTAAGGAACTTGAAAGCCAGGGTATTGAGATTCGCGCCGGGTCGATGGTGGGATTGGCAGAGGAAGCTCCACAAGCCTATAAAGATGTGGATCAGGTAGTTGAAAGTGTGGTCGGGGCTGGTATTGCGAAAAAAGTTGCCCGGTTAAACCCTCTCATTGTGATCAAAGGTTAATTCCAAGCATAAATGGGATTGCTAAAGATCCAGCCACGATGTTTGCCTTTATAGGGTATGTACGCCTCCACTCGGTAAACGCCGGGTTCCTTGGAAATGTGGGTACAGACCTCTCTGTCTGTCCATTCCTTAAGTATTTTTCCATCTTTAAATAATCGACATAATTGTTTCTGTGGCAGACGGATTTGAAATGTAAGCCCGCCTGTGATTGAAATTTTATCGCCCATGATGAATTGTCCCTCATCGTTATGGGCAGAAAACCGAAAGCCTTCTGTTGATGCTGGCAGATCATAAGCGACGAAACAATGTCCTTGTCCCAGAGCGTTGATGATTTTTTTGCGGTCCTCAAGGAAGGTCCCTGTGAGTGGTTTTTCGATGAGGATATGCGTTGTGACGCTACGAAAATGATGCAGGTAAGGATATAGTTTGATGGTAAAGGGACCGATCTTTTTGATGAGTTCGTGCGCGTCAACCCCGCCGATGGCAATAATTTGCCTGTTTCTGGTGGCTATCAGGTCATCCCATAGGGCTAAGGTTCGGTCAAGAGGGCCAACGGACATACGTTTGGGAAAGAGCGCATTAATCAGCGCTGAAGAAAGATTGTGGGTCACACTTTTAAACTCACTCATCTGATTCCACAATTCGATCCCCGAAAAATTTTGAATGTCCCAGTTTCGCCATGAAAAATCTTTTTCGTGGAACATTTTAAGGTCGTCTTCTATTGGATGAGCAAGAAATGTTAATCCATTGCTTCTTTGGGCTTGATTAATTAATTGCTGCGGATCAGGGGCAAAGGGTGACATCTCTCTGTCAACACCAATCAACAACATATGATTCCCGGGCGGATCGAGGACGCGATCATGGACCTCTTCGCCAACCAGCAACATGATTTTCTTCTTGCCTTCCCCATAGTAACCATCCAGATCTTTGACCC
>CAZWDG010000131.1:0-5234 GCA_964633075.1 uncultured Candidatus Brevefilum sp. | reverse complement strand
GCCTTAATGGGTTTGAGCATTGCCGGTGCGACCACCGCCACCAATGCATTGATTGGGGATTATTTTACAGGACAACAAAGGGCGAAATATATGGGGATCAATGCAGCGTTAACGTCTCTGATGGGGGTAGTTTTTATGCCGCTTGGTGGTTTTTTAGCGGATATCAACTGGCATTTTGTCTTCCTGACACATTTACCCCTCCTGGCACTTTTCCCTTTGGGGATCATTTTTATTCAAGAACCTGGTTCAACCTCCAAGGCAAATTATTCTAATAAGAAAACTCGCTTACGAGTAAATTCAACACAAATTTATATCTTTATTGCCGTGTTTGTCAGCCAATTTGCTTTTGCTACTGTCATCGTTTTTGGGGCTTATTTTGTGACTGGTTTACTCAACATCAGCGCATGGGAGGTCGGGTTGATCAGCGCGGCTTCGAGTCTGTTTGGCTTTCTTGGGGGCGTGCTGTATGAACGGATTGCCAGAAAGATGCGGTATCAGCACATTGCCATCTGGGATTATCTTTTCTTTGGCGTGGGATTTCTGATTTTAGGATTTGCACGATCGCTGCCGATGGTCATCATTGGACAGCTTATCCTGGGTTTTTGTTCGGGTCTGAATTTATCCAATCTGCCGACATGGTTATCGAGTCAATTCGAAAAAGAAAGGCGCGGTCGGGCTAATGGCATATATGTGACTTTGATGGCGCTTGGAAACTTCTTGATGTCATTCGTACTAACGCCTGTTGTGAACCTGACAAGTTATCGCCATACTTACTTTATCAGCGCAATCATCATCCTGCTATTGGGGTTCGTGGGTATTTTCCTTCGACACGAGGAATCGCATGTTCTCAATACGGATGGAAATCTGTGAGAATCAGGGTTGATTCTTATTTAATTCTAATAGAAAGGGGCTAATATATAAACCATAAAGATGTGATTAGCGAGCTCATCTTCTTCTCCTTTTCTATTGAATAAGCTCTCCCAATTTCAGTTGGGAGAGCTTTTCACTTAATAAGATGAGAATCAGCCTGCAGTTATTCGCCGCGGTAAGGGGGTACAGGGATCAGGATTACAGTGCAGAGCCGCTGATCCTGCATACGACTGTAAAGCCTTGGGTCCAATTCTTCTGGTTTGCTGGATGTTGTGATGACTGTGGGCAGTTCGGCGTTGTAGCGATAATTAAACAGCTGATAAATCTTCTCCTTAGCCCAGGGTGTGGCGGATTGCGTCCCCAGATCATCCAGAATGAGCAAGCGTGACTTTCTGACTTCTTCAAACCGGCGATCGAGGGAGACGGTGCTGGTGGGGCTGAAGGTCGCCCTGAGATGATCCAACAGATCTGGGACGCTGACCATCAAGGGTGGAAACCCCAAGCTCGCCTGGTAATTTCCAATTGCAGCTGCCAAATGGGTCTTACCAGAGCCGTAAGGGCCAGTGAGCAGCAACCAACCCCTGGGATGTTCTGCAAATTCTCGAGCGGTCTCAAAGGCCTTTTTGAGATCGCGCAGATCTTGCTTGGGAAGTTTTTCGTTTTGTCTCAAGCTGAAATTTCCAAAGGTTTGCCGGCTGTGAAGCGCCAGGCTGGACAACTCAGGATGCCCTGTGTCATCAGTGGGGTTGCGATAATCTGGTGCCATGATCTTGACCACAGTGACGAGTTCCGGGTCTTGCAGGCGGGATTGGATCCGCCCATCGAAGTCATTTATCATAATATTGCTGGTGACGACTGTGGGCAGCCGGTTGATATAACGATGGTTCAAAATCTGAAATATTTTCTCCTGTGCCCAGGGGGTGGCATTCTGGGTGCCAAAATCGTCCAAAATGAGCAAGGGGATCTCGCGAATCTCTTCAAAGCGTTCTTCGAAACTCATCTCGACCCCCGAATAAGCATAACGCAGCCAATCCAACAGGTCGGGGACGGTCAGGAAAAGTGTGGGGACACCCGCTTCAATCGCTTGGTTGGCAATTGCAGCTGCAAGGTGCGTTTTTCCGCTGCCGTAACGACCTGTCAGCAGCAGCCAGCCCTGGCGATGTTCTGCAAAGTTTTGCGCTTGGTTGAAAGCATTTTCCAGAGAATCAGCCTGTGTTTTCCCCAATCCAAGGCGCCCACGTTTGTTAAAATTATCAAAGCGAAGATCTTTGAGGGCATCAAGGCTGCTCATGCGGAACAGGCGTGACCGGGCAGATTGGGTTATTTCTTCTGTTCTGCAGGAACAGGGGATAATTTTACCAAAGTCAGGATGGTCAATTGGCAGATCGCGCCGCAAGTAACCAATCCCCCCACAGATTGGGCAGTTGGGATCGCCCGGCATCCTCACCTGACGGATGGGCTCGTCACTGCCGGGATGATCATTCATGTCCGAGCCAGCTTTCCCGGTAGCTTTTTGGATCCTGCGAATCGTCTCGTCGATTTTGCTCATATCCACGTCCTTCTTTTTGCCAGCGTTCTAAGATTGCCTGGATATATTTCCAGTTCCGTTTGTTGCGTGTGACAGCGATGCGGATAGCATCTTTAATCCATGCGGCTGGATAAACGGCCTCATCATCCTTGAGGATCTCTGCCATCATGGGTGTGATTACCCCACTGTTTTCTTCATAGAGTTGATAAATGTTGGGTTGTTCCTCGGTAAGATGGATTGGGATCTTTTCCTGGATGGCTTTTTGCCAATTGTTGTTATTGATCGCCTTTACTACCGCTCGACCAAGCGGGCTGTTAATAAAATAGTAGGTCTGATCTTCTGTTGATGGTTTTGCCTTCAGGAGAGCGCCAAGGGCTACTAATTCGTCGAAGGTTGCTTGAAGTTCACCCTCATCCCCGATCATCCCCAGGAGTGTGGGGTCAGATTTCAGGTCTTCGATAAGAAAATACCGGGTCTCCCCTGTTTGTTGTTCCTGGTGCCAGAAAAGATACAGCATCAATTGTAGCAGGGGTAATGTCTCGATGAGCGGCAGCAGTTGTGTGAAGAACGCATCGGGCACCCTGATGAGGGCGATCTGATCTTCGCGGAAACCACCAAAAGGTGTCGAGGTTTCTTGTGTCATCTGCTTGCACCTGCTTTTCTTATGGATACTGCCCTCTGGCAGCATTTTCAAATTTTGCCAATTCTTCGATAAAAACCAGCCCAATCCCGCTATGGGTTGGGCCGTTGCGGTGCTTGGCAACGATCAATTCGGCTTTATTGCGTTCTTCTTCAATTTCACTGAGGGGATTTCTATGAATGAACATGACGATATCCGCATCCTGCTCCAGTGAGCCTGATTCTCGCAAGTCGGAGAGCTGGGGTTTTTTATCCGGGCGATGTTCCACCGCACGGGAGAGTTGGGCGGCGGTCAGGACCGGGACATTCAGCTCCCGGGCCAATACTTTCATATTGCGCGAGATATTTGATACTTCCTGGACACGGTTATCCGTCCGGGTGTCACCGGACATCAACTGGAGATAATCGACGATGACCAGGTCGAGTCCAAATTCCTGGTAGAGCCGGCGGCATTTTGTACGCAAAGCTAGGGGGGTGATGGCAGGGGTGTCATCCAGAAAGATCATGGCCTGATCATAAGATTCCAGCGCCTGGAAGAAGATATCCCACTCGTTATCATTCAGCTGACCAGACCGTAATCGCTGGGTGTCGATGCGGGTGTCCATGGCGATTAAACGTTGTAAGAGCTGTTCGTTGGACATTTCCATGGAGAACATGGCCACCTTTTTTTTGTGTACCAGGGCTGCATTTCGCAATGTGCCCAGGAGAAAGCCTGTTTTTCCCATACCTGGGCGACCTGCTACGATCAAAAGATCGGATTTTTGTAATCCTCCTAAAAGGTTGTCCACATCAATCAGGCCTGTCGGCACCCCATAGATATCATCTGCCCTTTGGGCAAGTTCGTCAATTCGATCATAATATTCTCTGACGACCTCCCGGATTGGGGCTAGGTCACGTTTGATGCGGCGTTCACTGATGTTAAAGATCGCTTTTTCAGCCTCATCTACCACCGTGTCGATGGATTGTTCCTGGTGATAAGCCAGCCGGGCAACTTCGTTTGCGGCTTCTAACATTCGTCGGCGGATGGCATTTTGTTCGATAATCCGACCATAGGATTCTGCATGAAAGGCATTGGGTGCACGGTTGATCAAGGAGATCAGGTAGGATTGACCGCCTGCTTCGTCGAGCTGCCCGCGGTTTGCGAGAGTCTCAGTGACTGTGACCAGGTCGATGGGCTGCCGAGTCTCAGTTAATTGGAGAAACGCATCCCAGATCCATTGGTTGCGAACAATAAAAAAATCTTCACCGCTCAAGAATTGGGAGACTTCCAAATAAACTTCCTGGTTGATCAGCACCGCACCGATTAAGGCTTCTTCTGCTTCCCGGTTGCTGGGGAGGGTGAGGGCTTCTGAGAGTGTGTTATCACTGAAATTGATATCATCCATTGTGGGTCTCACATCATGTCAACTATTCTCGGATGGGATTGGTATACCACTGTTGTCTAAAAAACCGGGATCCTGAACATAAGAGATTTCCCGGTTAAGAAAATGATCGATTTGATCGTGTGATCAATCCTTGTCGGTCTCATTATCCTCTTCCGAAGGTAAATCATCTATATCAATGTTCTTAAGAAAATCCTCGAAAATATCGAGATTTTGTTCATCTGCAGTTTCGAAAAGGTCATCACCAGGTTTTTCAGCTTCGCTCTCGGTGAGATCCTCTTCCGGGACAATTCCTGCCTGACTCATCACATCCTCAGCGACCAAAATCGGAACCTTCATCCGAATGGCTAATGCCAATGCATCGGAGGGTCGGCAGTCAACCATCCGCCTTTCACCATTAACATCGAGGATTAGGTTGCCATAAAAGACATCATCAGCAAGGGACACAATTTCAATTTGGAGTAATTTTGCGTTGAGGGTTTGGATTAATATCTTGAGCAGATCATGGGTCTGCGGTCGCGCGACTTGAATCTCCTGTAAGGCAATCGTAATAGCTTCCGCCTCATAAAGACCGATCCAAATCGGCAAATAACGTTCTTCATTGACCTTTTTTAAAATCACAATCCGTTGCTGATTGGTAAGGCTGACTCGAACGCTGTCGATTTCGACCTCGATCATTTTAGTCATAGGTTCTCCTGATGAGTATATCGATGTTTTGATTCTAACACGGGGGCATCTATCACGCAACCAAAGGAAGAATGGGGCGCGATATTTTAAGGTTTTCGGGTATAATCGAAAAAGAATACGAACCTCTC
>CAZWDG010000130.1:0-5251 GCA_964633075.1 uncultured Candidatus Brevefilum sp. | reverse complement strand
TATTTACAGTGGGTCATCTATGTGCCATTTTGCAGGTATAGGACAGTTTTAATGAGAGTATAATAAATTCAAATCAATCACATACACTGGTGGAGAATTATGGTTCAGGATAGAACAAGAAAAATTGTCATCACAGGTGTGTTAAGCGCGATTTCCATTTTTTTAGGCATCACACGATTGGGATTTATCCCCTGGTTTGCTGGTGCTTCATTAACCATCATGCATGTGCCTGTCATCATCGGTGCGATCTTAGAAGGACCAGTGGTAGGGCTGGTTATCGGCCTGGTCTTTGGCGTTTTCAGCCTGATCCAGGCAGCTGTTGCGCCCACAGGTCCTCAGGACGTTATTTTCACCAATCCACTGATTTCGATATTACCTAGATTGTTTATCGGGCCAATCTCCTGGCTGATCTACCGGGCATTGAAACGATGGCAGATCCCAGCCTTGATTGTGACTGGCATCGGTGGAAGTCTGACCAACACCATTCTTGTTTTGGGGATGATCGGCCTCCTCGGGTTTGCACCCTGGGAAGTTATCCTGGCGATTTTAATCGGGAATAGCCTGATTGAAGCGGTCGCTTCGGCACTGTTGGTTTTAGCTGTTGTCAGCATTTGGAAACAGATTGCGCGTGGAGGGAAAAAACAAGGATCTGATCTCTAGAAAAGCCTGCCGGTAAGGATCATGGCTGCTGATATGAGGATTGATAGACCTAAGAGCATCCCATCTTTCAATGTAAAAGTCAGTGAATAGAAACTGCTGCGTTGTTCTGCAGCATTAAATCCACGTGATTCCATAGCCACAGCCATGGTTTCTGCGCGTTTTAAGCTGTTGACCAATAGAGGAACAATCAGGGGAAGCACACGTTTCGCCTGCCGAATGGGATTGAAACCTCGTTGTTCCCAGTCACCACCGCGTGCTGCCTGGGCTTTAGCCGTTTTTTCTGCAAGTTGTGCTACCAGAGGGAGATAACGCAAGGTGATTTGGACAACCATGGTCAAGTCATTGACTGGGAAGCCTAATTTTTCAAATGGCTTGAGCAGGTGAAACAGTGCCGCTGTGATTTGTGAGGTGGATAGGCTCATGACAAGCGCGTTGATTAAAGAAATTAACACGATAAACCGATAGACAAGGATGGCAGTACTGAGCGCGGCTTTTTGGCTGATAGCGAATCCAAAAATTTGCCATAAAATGGTATCCGTATCCCCAGGTCTCATGAAGATGATTTGAAGGATTGCCAAGATCAAAATAAAGGGCAGGGCGCGTTTGATCGCCTTCCAGGTTGATTTGAGCGGTAGAGATGAAAGCAGAAAGATCATCCCGACACTTATGAATCCCAATGAAAGACCTAATAAATTCGGGGTGAAAATGATTGCGGTCAACAGTGCCAAAAATGATAAAAGCCTGGCACGTGGATCTCGTTGGTGAAACCACGACGCCCGAGGGATATACTGCCCAATGATGGTGTTCCCAAGAAATTCAAAACGACTGCTCATTGGATCACATCCTTGATGGCTCGCAATAATCGATTGAACGTTATCCTGTCCGGATCAGCAATTGGCCATCCATTTTCCAGCAATTTATGAGATATACGCACGGCTAATGGTGGTTCCAGACCTGCTTCAGTCAGCGCAGGTAAATCTGTCATTACTTTCTCTGTTGGCCCTGAATGTATAATTTTTCCACCATGCATAATCGATAGATTCTTAGCCACTGAGGCCAATTCATCCAGTCGATGACTGGCAATCAGGATCGTTTTTCCCTGGGCGCATAATTTTTTGAATAGCGCTAGAAGATCATCACGAGCCTGAGGGTCCATTCCTGCAGTTGGCTCATCAAACAGCATAATTTGCTGGTCAAGGACCAGTGTTGACGCGAGGGCAACCTTGCGCTTTTCGCCACCGCTCAGCGTCTCCAAGCGACGGTCTTTATAGGCATCAAAGTCTAATCCCACCATGGCCATCGCCTGGCGTACACGCTCTCTGATGTCGCCTAAATCAAGTTGTTTTGGTCCATATGCAATTTCGTCCCCGACGAAAACCTCAAAGAACTGGGTTTCCGGGCTTTGGAAGACCATCCCTACTTTTTTGATGACCTCACGTAAGGATGTGGTCTCATTTTCAAGCTCGAATGAAGCAACATGCACCTGACCGCGGAAGGGGCGGAGGATACCGTTAATATGCTGCAGGAGGGTTGATTTACCCGAGCCATTCGTCCCAGCAATCCCGTGAATTTGATTTGCATTGGAAGATAGCGTGGCACCTTGTAGTGCCTTTTTTGCGAGTGGGGTGCCAGGAAGATAGGTGTAGTGCACATCACGCATTAAGATGATTTTTTGTCCTGTCACACTCTTTTGTGAATCGGATCTTTCCGGCTGTTGGCCCTCGAAATGCGGCAAAGCGTTGATCAGGACTTCTGGTGTCAACACATTATCTGGGATTATCCATCCCAAAGCCCTCATTCCATTGGCAAACCCAACCGTTTCCGGAATATCTAATCCAATTTCGCGTAGCATTTCTTCTTTTTTGAAGATTTCCAATGGTGTCCCCTTTAAAACCACTTGACCTTTATCCAAAACAATTATCTGGTCTGCAAAAACCGCCTCCTCCATGTGATGGGTGACATACAGGATGGTCATCCCTTTTTGATGCAGCTCGCGTATCTTATTGAGAAAAGCATGCCTTGTTTTAGGGTCCAACATCGAAGTTGGTTCATCAAACAGGATCAGGCGCGGCTGGCGCGCTAACACCCCGGCTAAGGCCAATTTTTGAATTTGGCCCCCTGAGAGGAGGTGAGGGGGGCGTGTAGCATCAGCGGTCAGATCAACGGCGTCTAATTGCTCTGCCACACGTGCCCGCATTTGCACTGTGGGAAGATTGTCGTTTTCAAGGCCAAAGGCAACATCTTCCTCGACCGTAGAAGCGACGATCTGATCGGCTGGATTTTGGAATACCATCCCAACCATGGCACGGATGAATCGACGATTTTCTGGCTGGCGCGTGTCCTTGCCCTGGATCCTAACGCTGCCCTTCGTTGGGGTTAATAAGCCATTGATGTGTTTGATCAGGGTCGTCTTACCGGAACCATTTTTCCCGATAATCGCAACAAAAGCCCCGGCTTCAACCTCGAGGGAGATGTCACACAGAATGTCAGGTTGCTCAGGAGAAAGGGACTCGGGACGATAGGAGAGGTCATCAATTTCGATCAATTTTGTCACAAGTTTATCTTATCAAGATTTTCACAATTAGGGAATAGCCTTTATCTCAGGAAAAGATTTCAGAAACGAGCAAAGAGAAAGGTTGATTTTTGTAATTATCAACTACAAAAATATGGAAAACTTTCACTTTCTTGTAACAAATTACATTTCGTATAGATTTGTAATTCTTTCGCTGCGGAATGTGACTAGCAACGCTTTGCACGTTGACAGAGAACCTGGTAAGCAGTCTCTGGGTCATTAATGGTTATCAGAATTTCTTCGGTTTGGCAATCAATACGGGGGACACGCTGGGTGTATGAATAGGGGATTCCAGCCTTTTCAAAGACCTCAATCGCAAGATCACTCATTATCTCACCATGCACATGACCGACACCTAAACGCAGGAGAAGTAAGGCGGCAGCTTTTCCGACCACCTTATCCACAACAGAAGCGCGTCCCATATCAAAAGGATGGGTTTTGTGATAGTCCTCCAGATCGAACAGGGGATAAAGCCATTTTCCATTGCTCTGGAATATAATTTGATCTTCAATCAGGACTAATAAAGACACACGATATACATCCATCAATTCCAAGTGTTAAACCTTCCCAACTCCCCTTTATGATTTTTCATTCCCCTAATAACAACTCGTTTAAGGAACCGTTTCAGGATCGACTTCTCTCCTTTCCCGGGCGGAAATTTGAGCAGCCAGGGTAAATTGAAGCACAGCTTTTCCAGTTGCCCCATCCAGTTTCGGCCTACCGCCTGTATGGATCACCTCGA
The DNA here is from genome assembly GCA_964633075.1 of uncultured Candidatus Brevefilum sp. Lineage (GTDB taxonomy): Bacteria > Chloroflexota > Anaerolineae > Anaerolineales > Anaerolineaceae > Brevifilum. The sequence continues at coordinate 1,277 of CAZWDG010000130.1, read as the reverse complement.
TCAGATGTTGCGTAGTGCTGATAAAACTATCCGCCCAGGTGACGCCCTCAACTGGAATCGCTTGGGTTTTTCCGCCCTTGTAGAGCATCAATTCGGGCAAATCGATGGTTTTCGTTGTGTAGCGGTTAATGAACAGGTTCCCTGTTTCGCCAACAATCTCCACCCGGTCATCATCTGAATAATATTTTGAATCCATCACGATCTTGGGGGTGTGGGCAATATCAAATACGCCGTAAGACCCTTTTCGCTTGAATTGGATCATGATCGTCGCTGGGGCATCGACAGCAACACCAGGCGCAACCGGCGTTTGATCAATCCAGGCATAGACTCGTTGTGCCTGACCCATCATCTCATAAGCCAGTGAGAAAAGATGATATCCATGGTCAAAGACCAGTTCACCCCCGCCACTTTTCTTCTCGTCGAAGCGCCAAAGCCAGGCACTGAGGGGGATTTTCCATCCCTTCGAGGAGTTGCCGGTATTAATGTGCATCCGCAGCATGACAGGAGCCCCAATTTCACCCGCATCAAGCAGGGCTTTAGCTTTTTTTGCCGGTCCATAATGCACAAAGTTCTCGTAAATCCGCAGCAAAACACCGGCCTTTTCCGCAGCTTCGATCATCTGATCCGCTTCAGAGGCTGTCAATGCCATTGGCTTTTGCACCGAAACATGCTTACCCGCAGCCGCTGCTTTAATCGTGAACGGACAATGCAAGTGATGCGGCACAAGTAATTCAACCAGATCGATATCTGGATTTTTCAAGAGTTCATCATAATCCGTGTATACATCTGAAACACCCCAGTCTTTGGCTTTTTGAACTGTCTTCCTCCTGCTGCTATCGCATACCGCGACGATCCTTGCATCCTCTCTGTTGCGGTAACCCAATTGATGCAAATCTGAGATTCTGCCACATCCAACAATTGCTACGCCGATTGGTTTCATGCTTCCTCCTGCGAGCTTTTCTTATCCTGTTCCTCCAATTGCTTACGAATTTCTGCATGCTTGTGACGCGTGATGGGATACCAGATTAATAATGGCAGCGTCACCAAGATGATAATCCCGGGAATTGGTCCGAAAAATAAACGGATCCCGAATAAGGAGCGGGTGGTTTGCGCAACATTGGCTTGATACCCAAAGCCTGTCAAAATCCAGCCTACACCTGCGAGTGCCAATGCTTCTGAGATCTTCGTGGCTAAACCCTAAACACCATAATACATCCCACTGCGAAATTCACCGGTTTTAAGGCGATCATAATCTGCCACATCGGCGACCATTGCCC
>CAZWDG010000129.1:0-5272 GCA_964633075.1 uncultured Candidatus Brevefilum sp. | reverse complement strand
GTTCAGGAAGACTGAGGATGTCGCTCAACAGATTTTTCGCAAAAACGGTGCTGCCCGCACCCAGAAAGACGATTTTTGGCATGGTTTATACTCCTCTGTTAAATGAAGGATGTTAGTCCGCACTCAAGTATATGATAATTTCGGATTCTATGCATTTTCAACTATTTTGTTGATCAAGGATGATTGCGCAGTCATGTGGCAAATTTAATTTACCGGGATTATCCAAAGCACAAACTGTACCCACAGAGACGTTGCGAAAAGTGCCGAGTAAACGAAGGCGTGCAACGTCTCTACGCTCAATCCAGCATTAAACCAGCCTGTTCGACAAATAAGCTAACGCGTAGAGAATCTCCGGCGGATCATCTCTACGAAACTCACATATCCTATAGATGTTTCCGCAGAGAGTTGGGTCACAATCCGTTCTTATCACAGCGAATTTCCTTCATTGTTATTAAATTCACACCAAAATCACAGCCTGAAGGCTGCACTCCGGAATATATTGGAGGTCACGTAGAATTGTGTAACCACATAGCGAATTATTTTACCAAGAAGTACTAAATCACAAATCGAATGCGTAGAGACGTTGCGAAAAGTGCCGAGTAAACAAAAGCGTGCAACGTCTCTACGCTCAATCCAGCATTAAACCAGCCTGTTCGACAAATAAGCTAACGCGTAGAGAATCTCCGGCGGATCATCTCTACGAAACTCACATATCCTATAGATGTTTCCGCAGAGAGTTGGGTCACAATCCGTTCTTATCACAGCGAATTTCCTTCATTGTTATTAAATTCACACCAAAATCACAGCCTGAAGGCTGCACTCCGGAATATATTGGAGGTCACGTAGAATTGTGTAACCACATAGCGAATTTTTTTAACAAGAAGTACTAAATCACAAATCGAATGCGTAGAGACGTTGCGCAAAGTGCCGAGTAAACGAAGGCGAACAACGTCTCTACGAAACTCATGCAGTCATTTGTGTCCCGCCAGGAGGTGTGACCACCTTTTTTCTTACATACGCAAAAATTTGTAACCATAATGTATAATGATAAGTGGATACAAACAGCATAAAAAATTACACATCAAAACAAAAAGACCTCACCAGGAAACACAAGCTGTGACATCAAATAACCCTGACCCAGAAAACCAAAAACAAGAATCCCCGAGATGGGGTTGGACCACCAAACTGGTCGTCGGCCTGGCTTTGGTCGCCCTGGCTGTTTGGGTCCTGGTCCAATTCCAAAATTTTCTTGGGCCGATGATTACTGCCCTCTTGTTGGCCTACCTGCTCTATCCCCTCGCCAGCTTCTTCCAAAAAAAGCTCAGACTGCCATGGCGTATTGTTGTAACGGTGATCTTCCTGATACTTGTCCTGGCGATAATGGGATTACTCACCTGGGGTGGATTCGCTTTGGGAGAGCAAATCCAAAATTTGATCCAGTTTATCGAAAATAATGTCGACCAACTCCCAGACCTCGTCAATCAGATCACTGAACAGACCTATCAAATTGGTCCGTTTACCATTCAACCTTCCGGTTTCAATTGGGATGAGATCGCCACTCAATTCGTCGGTGCCATCCAACCTATCTTGGGACGCCTGGGCGGGTTTGCCGGCTCGATTGCCGCCGGCGCCGTCAATATCATCACTTGGATGGTGATCATCTTGCTCATGGCCTACTTCCTTTTGGCTGAATCGGAAGGGATTCCAGACCGTCTGCTCAATATCAAATTGCCTGCTTACAAACAAGATGTCGATTTCATCGGAAACGAATTGAGTCGTATCTGGAACGGATTTATTCGGGGTCAAATCCTGATAGTTATATTCTCATTATTGATTTACACCGTGACATTGGGCATCTTAGGTGTCCAGTTCTTTTTAGGCCTGGCAGTGATCGCTGCGATTGGGCAGATGATCCCTTACCTGGGTGCCTGGATGACCTGGATTTCATTTGGTGTGGTGGCCTTGTTTCAAACCAACACCCCCTTTAATATCGCTCCCGGTTTCTATACGTTGATCGTCCTGGGTGTGTCCATGTTGATGAACAACATCATCGACAATATCCTGCGAACCAAGGTCATGGCAACGAACCTCAAAGTTCACCCAGCCCTGGTGTTGATCGGTGCCTTGATCGGCGTGCAATTATTCGGCTTTGTCGGGATCATCATTGCCGCACCCGTGATGGCAAGTTTCAAATTATTCCTCAACTATATCTTGAAGAAACTGAAAGACCAGGATCCCTGGGATAATATTCCTGAAACTGAACCGGTTAAAAAATCAAAATGGTTCCGGTTTGTTGAGAGGATCTGGCATAAATTCCGAGTGTGGGCTGTTGGTGTTTGGAAAAGAATCACCCATACAAGGCAAAAGGGAAGATTGGAATAGACTTTTCGCTGAACATCCCCGCGCCAAAGATCATTAATAATGTCGCTTTGATAGAATCATGATTTATGTTATAAATGAATCGAATATTTAATAAAACAACCAAAGGAGAAAACCATGGACGAATCAAATGAACCTAAAACAACGACCATCGCCGAGACGGATACCTACCTCGCTTGGAAAGCAGAGGAACCAGATGGCGAGACAACCTATCATCTTGAACTGAACAATGTCACGCTTCACTTTTTTAAAGAGGAGTGGCAGGAATTCCTGGATCTGGTCGACCTGATCTTGGACGAGGAACTCTAATCCTCTGATTTTTGCCCCAAAAAGCCTACCAATTTGATTAAAGATGCAGTTCCTGTATGACTGCATTTTTCTCTATAAGGGACAGCACATCCAAATTAATGTGCGGAAATGTTCAAAACCAAGGGCGATAAATTGTGCCTCAAAGCGCCCCTTAGGGTAATCAATCGACAGTGGATGGATTCTGGGTGAACGTTGGAGCACAGCAGCTAACGCTCCCGGCAATACCTGTTCCTCTCCGTCTTTCGGGAAAGCCAGCCAGAGATTATGGGCAAACGCATCGGTTTTTTGCCAGGTGATCACCCCCTGGCAAGCCCCATCCGCTTCAAAAGCCCATTGCCGCAGGGAGATCCCATCTAAAAAATTGACAATCTTTTGAATCATACCAGGGGCGCAACGGCTGAAATCCAGCGGCAGATTCCAGCGAATCAATTGAGGATAAGCATCTAGAAGCCAAATTCGGTGTTTTTCCCAATCCCCCTTGTTCACCTGCCTGACCATTACATTTGGAGCATTTAATAAAGGGTTCAGCTTGAGATCTGTGGGTCGAATGCGCCATGTGGTGCGGAACGCCTGCTTTGTAAAACCGACAGATTCGTACAATTCAATAGCAGCAGGATTATCCTCTCTGACCTGCAACCAGGCTCTCTTTTCTCCCATTCGCCGAAGCATGTTTAAGGCGTGTTGGGTCAGTACCCGAGCAATTCCCCTACGGCGGTGATCGGGATGCACCGCAACATTGGCAATTAGATGGATCCGACGTCCCTCTTCCTGGAAGGGGATCAAGCTTAAATTGCCCAAGATTTTTCCATCTTCTTCCCAGACGAAACCTGCTGGATTACGGCTCCCGTTTTCCGCCAGGTCGTTGAGCCAACCTAAAAGGCGTACGTCCCGTGCTGTCTTGCGCATCTCATGGATAAAGGTCTGTCCATCCGGGTCACTTTGAATCGGGAAGCACAGCTCCACCAAATCGGCAACATGATCCAGATCCCTTGAGATATCCAGCTTGCGAATATGGCTAAATAGATTTGGTGGGGAGGCGATCATAGGCTCATTTTACATTAAATTCTAAAGGTGGGTACCCACTCAGCCTGCGATCCATCAGCAGCAAGGTCATCTGAGCAGGTGCCAAGGTGGTATAAAAAAAATCCTGACTGAGCAGGATTTTCTTGTAAATGATGATGTGGATAAAGATCAATCGTAATCTGGTTGCGCTGAGTGGCGACGATAACGGTAGACAATGCGCCCGCGAGTGAGGTCATAGGGGGAGATCTCCAAACGGACACGGTCTCCCAACAGGATGCGAATATAATGCCTGCGCATCTTTCCTGAGAGATAGGCCAGGATCTCTGAACCATTTTCCAATTCAACCTTAAACTGCGTGCCAGGTAGGGCTTCAATCACCGTACCTTCCACCGTTATTTTATCGTCATCTTTTGCCATAAAAACTCCTTCAATCAATCTCAATCCATCAGCCTGTCAGGTTCATTCCGGTCGATGGGAACGCCTGATGGCTTTTTTCTTCTCAATACGTCTGAGCTCACTCTTCGAAATGAACCAGCGCTTTTTACGCAGTGTACTTAACACCCCGTCTTTGACCACCTGCTTCCGAAAACGCCGGAGCAGTTGTTCTTGTGATTCATTCGGTCTTAGGACCACACGTGACAAAACTCTCACCTCCCTCCATTACAGGAGATAACCGGAACAGGAAGATCCTGGATGATACCATTGGAACATCAAATTCCGTGATAATGGCGCGACAGATTATCCTTTGGTCGCACCGGTAAGTATTATACTTTATAAATAAAATAAATAAAGGGAGATCGTAAAGACCTTACCGATGATTCGTATAACTGTCCACATCCATTTAAACTACGAATAACGATTAAAAGAAAAAGTCCTTTGGCAATGACCTACTCTCCCAGGGGGTCGCCCCCCAAGTACCATCAGCGCTGGCGAGCTTAACGGCCGGGTTCGGGATGTTACCGGGTGTACCCTCGCCGCTCCAATCACCAAAGGACAATTTTCACAATAAAATACTGTTAAAGAACCCAAGAATAATCAATGACATTGAAATTGAGGTTGATGTTGAGGTTGAAAAAGCACCGAGTTCTCCACATCACGGTGAAGCCCTCGATCATTAGTACAGTTTAGCTTAACATATTGCTACGCTTACACTTACTGCCTATCAAGCAGGTGGTCTACCTGCGATCTTACTCCATTTACTGGATTACAGGGATCTAATCTTGAAGCGAGTTTCCCACTTAGATGCTTTCAGCGGTTATCTCTGCCAGACGTAGCTACCCAGCAATGCCGTTGGCACGACAACTGGCACACCAGAGGTCTGTCCACCCCGGTCCTCTCGTACTAGGGGCAGCTCCTCTCAAATCCCTTACGCCCACAGCGGATAGAGACCGACCTGTCTCACGACGGTCTGAACCCAGCTCGCGTACCGCTTTAACGGGCGAACAGCCCGACCCTTGGGACCTTATCCAGCCCCAGGATGCGATGAGCCGACATCGAGGTGCCGAGCCTTGCCGTCGATGTGAACTCTTGGGCAAGACTAGCCTGTTATCCCCGGGGTAGC
>CAZWDG010000128.1:0-5310 GCA_964633075.1 uncultured Candidatus Brevefilum sp. | reverse complement strand
CATATATATATGGTATAATCCGTATCCTGTTGATTTGTCAGAAAAAAGAGAAGTATCTTAACGGATTAGAATTTATAAAAAGATGAAATCGATTAAAGAGGTTGTAAAAGAGATTATCGAAGATTTTGAGAGGTTGCCGGATATTGATGCCAAATATGCCTATCTTTTTCAATTAGGAGATCATCTGCCCGTGATGGATGGATCACTAAAGACAGACGATAATCTGGTCAGTGGTTGTCAATCCAGTCTCTGGTTCCACCTTCGTCAGGATTCCGGCAGAATTTACCTTATAGCGGATAGTGACTCGCTGGTGATCAAGGGCATCGCTGCGCTTCTGGTGCGTTTGATCAATGGACGAGAGGCGGATGAAGTCCAAACGCTCAGTATGGATTTTATCGATCAAATCAAGATCTGGAAACTGGCTTCGAACCGAAATAATGGTTTGATGGCGATGCTTAAACAGATTAAAAAGGACGCCCAAGAAATGTCCATGGATAATAATGATGGGGAGAAGGATTCGCAATCATCATGACTGATTTAAGTTATCGGATGTTGCAAATTGGGGGTGCGCCAGCTGGTCTGTTAGGCCTGGAAGAGTTATTTCGCGAACTATTTGACCATGGTGCGACGCCACAGGACACAGATCTGGGTGAACGCTTGATCGGCGGTGTTCGGAGACATAATTTCGTACCAAAACCCGCGATTGAGGATTATTCGGTTGTCTTGATGAGTGAATATCAAAACTATTATCATAAGCGAATTTCCGGAAAGGCGGTTGTTGCCCGGGATTACGGCATGTGGGAAGGCACTCCCCGTGAGCGCATTCCATGGTTCCTGGTTGTCTCCGTTGATTTGTGCAATGGTTGTGGAAAGTGTATTGAGGTCTGCCCCAAAGATGTTTTTGAGATGACTGAGGCAGGTAAAGTCCTCATCATTGAACCCTTTTTATGCATTGTGGGGTGTTGTTTTTGCAAGAGTGCCTGTGACCCTCAGGCGATTATTATGCCCAATCGAGAAATCCTAGACCAATTCAGGCATGGTCAAAGGCCGGCGAAATAAGCTAACCCCAGGGGAATTGCCAGAAAAAATCCTGGCATTTTTTCTTCCTGGTTCATGTCTCAGGTCAGGTGTATCATTTCAACAACTCCCAAAAGGCTCACTTGAAAATTTGATAGAGCGACATCAATCACCGGATATGTTTTAGAAAGAGCAAAAATTCCTGATGTTATGTAAATATTTTGGGGTATAATTATCTGTTGTAATTTTTCAACGTGTGGAGTTTGATTATGACCTTAACTAAGCGGAAAATTAACTGGGGCATTTTCATTTTGCTGCTCCTTTTAGTTATCTTAGCCGCATCTTTCGAAGATGTTCTGGCTTCTTCAGAAGATACAGATGTCAATATTTATCTTTTTTGGGGCGAGGGGTGCCCTCATTGTGCAGTGGCAAAACCCATTCTCGAAGAGATTGCGGCGTCAGATCCTCGCATTGGATTTGTTGATTTTGATGTTTATTCGCATCAAGATTATGTTGAACTATTTTTTACAATCGGTGAAGCCATGGGATTTGTCCCACAGGGCGTTCCCACAATCATTGTGGGAGAACGTTATTGGGTGGGATATTCGGAGGCTTATGGGCAGGAAATAAGAGATTATATTGATTATTGTTTAGAAACGGATTGCCCAGACCCAGCAGGTGTCATTTTAGCTGGTGGAGAACCGGTCATCATCGATACACCAGAGTCGCCCACACGCACTCCCGACGAGTCCGTTGTACCCTTAGAGGAAAAGCCCACACCAACCGAACAGACCTTAATTACACCAACGCCATCAGGCATTAGCGGGGGAGGTGAAAACGACAAGACGATTACACTGCCTTTGATCGGTGCAATTAATCTTTCCAACCAATCAATGCTGCTCAGCACGATCTTGATCGGCATTGTCGATGGTTTCAATCCCTGTTCACTCTGGGTGCTGACGATGTTGCTGGCGATCACCCTCAACACACGCTCCCGCAAAAAAGTGCTGATCATCGGATTCGTTTTCATTTTTGTCAGCGGGCTGATCTATGCCTTGTTTATTGCTGGCTTATTCACTGTGCTGAGGATTGTCAGTTTTATGGGTTGGATCCAGGTAATTGTTGCACTTGTGGCACTGTTCTTTGCCCTGGTTAACATCAAGGATTATTTCTGGTACAAAGAAGGCCTCTCCTTTACCATCAGCGATGAGAAAAAGCCAGGGATTTATAAGGGTATCCGTCGAGTGCTCAAAGCAGAAAATTCTATCTGGGGGCTGGTTGCCGGCACAGTTGTCCTGGCTGCTGGCGTATCTTTGGTAGAATTTTCCTGTACGGCTGGTTTCCCAGTGTTATGGACGAATTTGCTTAACTCGCAGGGAATTCGGGGACTGGCTTTTCTGGGATTTTTGCTGGTCTACATGATCATCTACCAGATCAATGAGATTGTGATCTCTCTGGTTTCGTTGTTCACTTTAAGGAAATCGAAGCTTGAAGAGAAACATGGACGGATCCTGAAGTTGATCGGTGGGATGTTGATGCTGATTTTGGCACTCGTGATGTTGATCGATCCGACGATTATGAATCAACTCAGCAATTCTCTGATCATATTTGGTGCAGCTTTCATTTTGACGGGTATTGTGCTGCTGATCCACCGTGTTATCCTGCCCAAATTCCACATTAAACTTGGATCAGAGTAAACGTCTTAGGGTTTGAATTCCGGGAAGAACTTTGGATAAAAAATTCTGATGATCGTAAGGAAAAACTGATATAAAGCTCTTCGAATAATTGGTGGCTTGGAACTTGCAGTTGGGAGGAAATCCTCAAATTAGATCGCAGCCTGAAGGCTGTACTCCAAATGACACAAAAAATGCGCTTTTGATTTGACCAGAAAAGCTTATTGTTTTCTTTAATTAAGGACTTTTCTCGTGATCTGATTATTGAGAACGATGGTCTCGTTTGTACACCGGCTCTTTGTGTTAACCTATTCCTCCGGTCGGGCTTTTTTGATCAATGATTGTTTAAGATCCCACAATTTTTGAGATAAAGACACATGATAAATATGCGGGTTCATCAATCGTCGCACCCCGGGGTCCAGAGCTTCGATATCCCGATCCCGAGTTCTGCGCAGCTCATCAAAGCCGGGACGATCACTGATGATCTCTCCATCAAGGATGACTGGATTCAATAGCTTTTCAACATGGTCGATTTCTGAATTTTCTAAGGTCCGCCGTTTCCTTTCCATCGTGGGATGGCGCAAGCATAAGGGGGATTGGTTCTGGATATCCTCATCATGCAAACAAACCAAGTCCGCTGTGGCTTTATTGCGGCTGTCATAGATACGCCAGACTGATTTGTTGCCAGGATTAAGGATTTTATCAACATTTTCAGAGATCTTTAAGGTGGGCAACCAGATGTTATCCTGATAGATTGCCACCAGTTTATAAACGCCATCCAGGGCAGCATCTCCCGCCGAGGTGATCAATTTCGTCCCAACGCCATATACCAATCGTTTAATCAGGCTCTCAGGATCCACCCCATAGCGGTTGGCTTCCTCCTCGATCTGGGTGATAATCTGCCAGATTACTAACTCATCCAGGTCATTTGAGAGGACAATCGAGACATCTGGGAAACCAGCGTCATTCAACATTTTTGCCGCCTTAATGCTGAGATGCGCCAGGTCGCCCGAATCAAGGCGGATGCCGACCGGTTGATGTCCCCCCTGTTTGAGTTTTTCAAATACTTTGATGGCATTCGGGACACCTGATTCAAGGGTGTCGATGGTATCGACCAGCAAAAGGCAATCATCGGGATATACATCGGCGTAGGCTTGAAAGGCTGCCAGTTCCCCTTCACCCAAACCCATAAAGACCTGCACCATGCTGTGTGCATGGGTACCCTTGGGCAGGAATCCATAAATATGGGATGCACCAACATTCGATGAGAAATCCGCCCCGCCAATTAAAGCAGCTCGAGCGCCGTAGATCCCGCCGAGGCTTTGGGCACGTCGCAGACCGAATTCCAGCAACAACTGCCCCCGGCTGGCTTGTTTGATTCGGGCAGCTTTGGTGGCGATCAGGATCTGGTAGTTAATCGCATTGAGCAAACCAGTTTCAATAATTTGCCCTACCGCTAATGGACCTTCAACCACATGAATGGGGACATTTGGGTGCACCACCCGCCCTTCCGGTATGGCGTATAGATTGATGGCTTTGGCATTGAAGCCGTTTCTGAGCCAATTGAGGAAATCATCCCCAAAAAGCTGCCCGCCAGTAGAAATCTTATGACCGCGGAGATAATTGATCTCATCCTCTCCAAAAACAGCGTTGTCCAGCCAATCAAGGAGAGAGTCCAGACCGGCGTTGACGCAATAGCCAGCCTTATGCACCCCATAATCCGGGTTGCTGCGATAGAAGTGATCGAACTGGGCAGGCATCTCATGGAGGCCCATGCGATAGTACAGCTGGGCCATGGTCAATTGGTACTGATCGGTGAGCAAGACACCGCTGGCGTTAATTAATTGTGCTGGTTTCATTATTTCTGATCTTTCCTTTATTTCTCGTCAGGTTTTGATTCTACCCGGATGCCGTTTTCCAATAAGCGTCTTACAGAGCAGGCTTTGGCGACCTGGTGGAGTCGATGAAGTTGTTTTTCATCAAGATCACCTTCAAAATCAATTTTCTCCTGGATAATCTCCTCGTAAAGGTTATTCTCATCACAATCTTCACAATCCTCAGCAAAAACCCGATCATAGGACGCGTCCACAGTTAGGTTTTTGAGCGGAATGTTGTGGTGATTGGCGTAGGTGTTGACGACGATAGCTGTGCATGCAGCCAGGCTAGCCAGAAGCATACCATAAGGCGTTAGATCATGAATGTGTGCGATATTTTCCACCTCATTTGAGTTCTCATGTTCGGGATCCGAAGCCATGAATGCTGTTTGAAAATTTTTGTCTTGAACAACAACCACTCGCTCTGACATTTTGTTCCTTTCCTTGATTTCTGTTTCAGTTAATTATACGGGATGGACGCGGCAATACAAAGTCAATTGATTGGATTGCCCGGAATGCCAAAGATATGGATCAGTCCATCCCTGCTTCCCAGGGCGAGAAGCGAACCGTTGGGGGAGACTTTAAGCGCAACGGGTTCACTTTTTGGCATGGGGAAGGGGGAAAGCCTCAGTGTGGTGAGTTCATTCCCACCAGGGATGGACCTGAAAGCCAGGCCTTGCTGGGTGGACACGACCAGAGCACTGCCGTCTAAGGTGAAGGTCACTGCTGTTCCTTCAGGTCCGATT
>CAZWDG010000127.1:0-5315 GCA_964633075.1 uncultured Candidatus Brevefilum sp. | reverse complement strand
GCCCTCATTGATCACCGTGTCCTTGAGGATCAATTTCTGACCGCCCAACACGGTCTCATAACGGCGTTTGAGTAAGAGATTTTCACCAAAAAGGACCGTTTGGCGAACTTCACCTTCAACGACCAGCATATACTCCTCCCCCTGCCATTCCTGATAGGTGCGCACGTTTTCTGCCGGGATGTGTGCAATCCGCCCGTGGAGTCCGTGGGATTGACCCAAATATACATCTGGACTGCCAATATGGATCAGACCGCAAGTGGTCAGAAGCCCGCCGCCAAAGGTGCGCAGCCATCCTAATCCAGACGGCTCAAACTGCGCCGGGGTGCCCAAGCCCGGGTGCTGCCACGACACCGGCTTATCATTGAACCACACCGGCCCAATGTCCAGGGCGCGATCTGGCCAGAGTGTAAAACGCAGACCTCCGCCAGTCCACCCTTCAATCCCCCGCATACCACGGATGCGGCTGTCTTCGTAAACGAAGGGACGTAACCCTGCCAAGGATGACATTGTGCTTGTCATGGCTTGTAATTGTTCTCGATCGTAATGCTTATTCCAAAGTTCCGGCATTTCTCCCTCCAAAAAGTTATGGTTCAAATGCTATCAATAATTAGGACCAATTATAAATGACGATCTTTGGGACGGCGGGCGATGAAAACCAGGCTTTCACTTCTGTCTTCGGGAATATTTTCATCGTAGGCGCTGTGATGCCGAATGTCTCTAAACCCGCTCTCCACCAGCAGTTTCTCAAACACCTGAGGGTCGTAATAACGCAGATTAAAGGATTCCAACTCGGTTTCGATAACCTGTCCCTCCTTGATCAGATCATAACGATTCACCCCCCGATACAGGTGATCTAAGGGTTCAAACTGACCTGTGCCTTGCATCCTGATCTGCGCACCGTCAGGGGTCACGACAGCGCGCCATGGGTCTTTTTCATCTTCCTCAGTTTGATCGACTTCGTCAACTAAGCGCTGATCAATTTCGAGGATAAAAGTTCCACCGGGGTTTAAATGATCATAAATCTTACGTAAACCTTCCTTAGCCGCATCCATTTCTGTAATCAAACAAAACGATCCTGCGGGGATGATGACCAGATGATACCTATCCGGCAGATCAAGTTGATGTAAATATTGTAGATAAAGGACTGGCTCAATGCCCAGTTGTTTCGCCTTGACTCGACAGGCATTGAGCATGTCAGGTGAGGCGTCAGTACCGGTCAGATTAAACCCATGCTGCATCAGGGGGATCAGGAACCTTCCGGATCCGCACATCGGTTCAAGGATGGCGCCCCCTGCGATTCGAGCGTAGCTAAGGTAGAAATCCAACCCATCCGGGGGGGGACACGGTTTGTCTAGATCATAAAACAACGTGGAAAGCCTGCCATAGGATGTCATCGGACCGCCTTTTTATCTTTTAACAAGGAAATGTTGATCATCAAACCTTGTGAGGACATCTTTAACCTATGGGGTTATTTTAATCCAAGAATGCCCATCTGATCCCTGCCAGAAACGTGAATTAAGCCTGGTTTTCCCAAGAGTCCTTCAGTTTTGATATCAACTTCTAAGAAGGACTGGATGACATGGGCATTGGTCAGCAGGTGGTGCGTGATAGCATTGGTGCGATAGGTTGAATTGCCAGGGGAGACAGCCAGAGGTAGCAAGAGCTGATCTGCCAGGAAGTGATCCACACAGCCGTCCGTTTCAAGATGTGCCAGCATCTGATCCACCGCTTCATCTGCTACCTGTTGAGCGGGTTTACCTGGGGCGCCCAGAGCTGTGTAGCAGGCGCTTCCGCAGTGTGAAAACAGGGCGTTCAGCAATATGAAACTGCCTTTGCCGTAAGCAGGCAGTTGGAGGGTTTTGATTTTTACCTCCTCGCAAACGGTGGATAGACGCCTCAAAGCCTGATGTTTTTGGCGGGTGGCAATCTCTTCCGGCAAGTTCCCCATCCCGGATAAACCCCGAATTCGGACCAACCCTCCCCGCTCGGTGCAAGTCAGAGGATGGAGGGCTTTTATGGGCAGGATGCTTGCTTGGACCTCACCACCGCCGGCAGGATAGAAACCCGCCTTTATCAGGTCGATCTCAAGGCGAAAGCCAATTTTCCGCATGATGGGGAGCCATTGTTCCTCGAGATAGTGAAAAATGGGACTCCAATTGACATGGGTGCCGCCAGTCAGCTTGAGTTGTGAACGCCCCGAAGCCAGGCTGAGGGGGAGGAACAATGTTTGCAACGCCAGACTCAGCGCACCAGCTGTATGGATGTCAAACTGATACTTGCCGGGGTAGATTCCGGAAGGATAAAAGGTTAGATCCATCGAATCCGGCTCCGCTCCCTGTGTTTCCGCCCGGGTTACTTTGGCTATGGCATTCACCGCGGTGAGGTGCTGTGGGCGCAGCCCAGGTCGGCTTCGCTTGGAACGGATCTGGTAAATGTGCATCGGCTGACCGGTCAAGGCGGACAGGGTCAGACTGGTGCGAAGGATCTGCCCACCGCCTTCACCAAAAGCGCCGTCAACTTCAATCATGCATCCTGCTCCATCCTCCTGAGGTTGATCAAATCATACCATAGGATGTTTCACGTGAAACGTTGCCATTGAGGTTTAGATCAGGTAGGCATTAAGATGATGTGCGGAAGAAAATCTTTAGAGATTGCATTTGCCCGTCAACATTTGATGTTTCACGTGAAACACTTATAAACTTGGCAATATAATTAACTCATTGATTGGTTGGTTGATGAAAGGGACAGCAGCGGATGCCTTATTGGATCCTGGTTTTCAGCCAGAAATCATTGGGGAATTGGGAGCCTACCGGGTTGCTTGATGCGATCAAGGGGGCTAATTTCAGCATGCTCTGCGATCAATACGGCCTGGATCCAATCCTGATCCCTTTCAACTCAGCACAGCTCGATGTCCTGCTCGGGGGAGGCCATTATGCTCCCTTTTTTGTTGTCCGCTACGCAGCCAAAGAGCGCAGACCGCTTGTCATTCACTGCTGGGAGACCCAAGAAGAAGAGGGCTTCAGGCTGCTCCAGAGGGCGCTTGTTACTTCCCCGGAGCACGTCAATGTACGACTCAGGGAGACTCACACCATCCTGACGATTGAACTCTCCCGCTCACAACTAACGGATTTAGGATTGCCAATCGCTTATGAAGTGGGACGTTGGGCACTGGAACAAGGGGGTGGACTTTTACAGGGGTTGGATGGGGTCTGGTATTATCTCAACCAGCATGCCGCGTTCATCCCGGTTGACGTTTGATGGACCTGTTTTTGTGCGTTTGGGCTATTGAAGACGACCATCTCTTCCCCGTGGCGATTCAACCAGGAAAGCCAGCGCTCTGCCTTCACCCCCGTTCATCACCAGTTCCAAATGATGGTCAGGCTGGAAGTCGCTAACCCTGATCAGACGGAGGCGGTCGAATAAGTTAGGTTCCACCTCAATCCATTCAGACAGATGGTTAGGGGTATCGTAGAAAAAGTCGCGGTTGAATCGGTCCTCTCCAATATAGGTTGCCAGCGGAAAAATCTGGCCTTCCAGCAGGTCTTGAAAAAAATGGGTCCCCAGGGATGGCTCGGGGGCGGGTCCGATCCCTTCACCCGATAATTCGACCAAGGCTTTGGTGTTGAAGATGTCAGCGTAATCTACATGGACACCCAGGTCGGGATTTGAGGTTCCCCAGCGACCCGGTCCAACACAGATAAAACTTTCATCCCCCAAAGCCGCATTAAGTTTACCGATCGCCCTTTCGAGCTTATGGCGAGCGGATTGGGTGGGCAGGCTGAAGTAGGTTTCTGGTGGCACAAAAACTACGTAATTGATCTCTTCTAGCCAACCCCCAGCCACCATGATGCTTGAAGAAAAAAGGATCTTTTCTGAGTCGAGATTGGAGGGCAATTCGACCCAGTTTTCTTCCTTCATGGTGCTTAATGGGCGGCATTGAATGATGGAAAATCGAATTTCAGGTTTGCCGTTATCTTCAATCACATCTGCAATAAACTCAACATCCACGGGCGATTTATACTCTCTTTCGAGAATGTTCAGTAAATATCGCATGCGTTCAGCGAAGGGGGTTCGTCTGAGAAGGTCTTCAAAGGTCAGGATTAATTGGGAAGGATCGGCGTCTACCAGGCGGGAGCGGATGGATCGGAAATATCCCTCCTGATCAATTTGAGCTATGAAGCGCAGGGGGGGATAGTCACCGGTCAACACATCGCCAACGGGTAGGGTTTTCATGCGATTGTCTTTCAGGTCAAGCAGGTCAACATATTGTTGGGAGTAGCGGCGGATGGACTTGACGGTGTTAGAGGGGCGCAGGGTGGGATGGCTGAGGGCGACCAAGCGAGGATAATCGTTGCCGACCCGGTCCACAGCCCGGGTGCCGAGTCCCCATACCAGGCGGATGAACCCATCCTCCGCACGGATTTGGGGTGACCAGCGATACTGGTTATGACTGAAGGCGACCCCCGAAAGGTCTGGCAGGTAGTAATCCCCAAAACGATTACCCTCTACCACCTGGATCAGGACAGCCATACGTTCATCGTAATCCTGAAGTCCCCGGCTGCGTCTGTAAAGGAGGGCGTTGGGATTGAGAGTAGAGGCATAGATCCTGGCAATCGCCCGGGTTAGAGCGTCCAGATTTTCCTCGATATTGCCCTGATTGGGGCAAAAAATGCTCTCATATTTACCCGCGAAGGCTGTGCCAAAACTATCTTCCAGTAAACTGGAGGATCGGACGATCAAGGGCTGCTTACCGACGGAGGTCAGCAAGGTTTCCAGGCGTTGGATGATGTTGGGAGGAAATTTGCTCTGGTCGTAAACCTCAATAATTTTCGGGTAATCCCTGCGCATTTCATCTTCAGGTTTATATTTTTGATCATTCCAATGGATCAGGTTATTGACCGATATGAAGGTATATAAGAGGTCCGATCCCAGGTAATAGGATTCCGGCGTGCGAAGTGTTTTGCATACTTCTTCACGGGTACAGCCCTTGAGGATGCGGGCAGCCAGCAGCATCCCGGCGGCTTTCCCCCCGATTCGGCCATGGCCGATTTTGTGCCGACGGACCTCCACCAAATCAGAGATCGTAAACCAATCGCGGGCGATGTTGACGTAACGCAACTGATCGCTGAGCATGTTGCGGATCAGAACGACCTTGATCTCGCGCAGGCGCGGCTCCAGGTGTTTTCGTTCACCTGGCGACATTCTTTCAATCAGCATGCCCTGGTTAAACAACAGTTCCTGGGGGGCAATTTCTGGATTGAATTCAAATAAGGCTTCATGCGTGGAGACGCCGCGCTCATTAAGAACTTCTTCTA
>CAZWDG010000126.1:0-5337 GCA_964633075.1 uncultured Candidatus Brevefilum sp. | reverse complement strand
AGATGCTTGTGCGCACAAAAGAGGTGCACACCCTACAAATGCAAGAAATTGGTGCGCACAAAGGAGGTGCACACCCTACAAAGCAAGATGCTTGTGCGCACAAAAGAGGTGCACACCCTACAAATGCAAGAAATTGGTGCACACAAAAGAGGTGCACACCCAACAAATGCAAGAAATTGGTGCGCACAAAGGAGGTGCGCACCCTACAATGGCAAGATAATGGTGCGCACAAAAGAGGTGCATACCCTACAAATATTATAAATTGGTGCGAACCAAACATTACCCCATTAGGAGTTCAGGTGAAAATTTTACAGGGAATAAAAGGGTTATTTTGGAATAACGAGGAAAAGCGACTGCGGGCTTTTTGGCGTCTTGCCCTGCATACCGCCCTGTGGTTTGTTTTGAGCATTGTACTCACTGTACCTCTCATTTTTTTAATTTCATTGTTTGACTTTCTTTTTGGTGGGGATCTGGCCAAGGTTATTCTTGGCGGCAGTCCAATGCAGATTCTGGAAAATCCATGGGTTGGGACAGCGATCTTATCAATGGCGACTGGTATCAGCGTCCTTCTGAGTACTTTTATCCTTGGGAAATGGGTCGATCGCAGAAAATTGAGAGAATTTGGGTTTAAGTTCTCTCATAAATGGTGGGTTGATTTTGCATTTGGGCTTGGCTTGGGTGCGTTTTTGATGGGGGCGATTTTTTTGTTCGGTCTGTTAACAGGTACAGTGCAGGTCAGGGGATATTTTGAAACCTATTCATCCGGGGTGTCTTTCTTTTCAGGATTTGCCCAATCCCTGGTTTTCTATATTCTGGTGGGCGTCTATGAAGAGGTATTATCACGGGGCTATCATCTGATCAATTTAGCTGAGGGATTAAATTCAAAGTTCATTGGAAAGAAAGCAGCCTTGATTTCTGCTTTTGTGATCTCTTCCTTGATTTTTGGTTTACTGCATCTGGATAATCCATCCGCCACATGGATCAGCACGCTGACGATTTCACTGGCAGGTATTTTTCTTGGACTCGGTATGCTTTTGACAGGCAACCTGGCCATTCCTATTGGGTTACACATCACCTGGAATTTCTTCCAGGGGAGCGTGTTTGGCTTCCCAGTCAGCGGTATGAACCATGTGGCAACGCTTATCGCAAGCGAAACCGTTGGACCGCAATGGCTGGCAGGCGGACCATTCGGCCCGGAAGCAGGGGTGATGGGGGTGGCTGCCATGGTAATTGGGAGTATGTTAACCATGTTGTGGATACGTAGAAGGGGTGGATTGTCTTTACAAACGCAATTGGTCCTTTATACATCCTCTGGTGATGATCAGGATGATAAGTCATTTTGATATCACTCTGTCTGAGGGTATTGAAAAACAATTAATAAATCCCTTTCTGAACACCAGTGACAATTCGTTTTTAAATAAATAATTTCAATAACATATCAGCATGTAGGGGGACCCTGCCTTAGACCCCCGAAGGGGGCAGTGGTCGCCCTGCTCAAAGAGTGCTACGCTACCCAAAGGGTGCTGCGCAAGGCGGACAAGGAGATCCGTCCCTAGGGATATTGTCCGATCAGATTTTTCAATACCTTCTGTCTATGCCTTGACAAAAATTTTGACTTGCCTATAATAAGGACAACAACTACATAAAAACAGACGTTGATGAGGAATAGTAGGCACGAACACGGTGTCACAGAGAGCAGCGAAGGGTGAGAAGCTGCACATACGCTGGTGTTGAATGGCCCTCGGAGTCTTTGAGGCGAAAGGCAACCATTAGCTTCAAACGGACACACCGCCGTTATCAGGGTGAAGGGTATAAGCAGTAAATCTTGCTGTACCTGAGTAATGAGTGAGGCTGGCCTTTTACCTGTTGCATCATCAACGGGTTTTTTTGTTAAAGGATGCCTAAGCTGGGTGGCACCACGGACATAAGCGTTCGTCCCAAACTGGGATGGGCGCTTTTTTAATGCACTCTCTCGCATTACTCTGGCGAATCATTCGAAATTAGAGACCTGGAGGTAACAAAATGACTAAAGAGCAGTACAAATATATTTTAAATGAGCAAGAACTTCCTAAGCAGTGGTACAACATCAGTGCGGATATGCCCGTCCCCCCCACACCAGTCCTGAACCCTCATACGAAAGAGCCGATCACAGCGGAGTTTTTGAATGTCTTATTTCCAATGCCATTGATCGAACAGGAAATGAGCAGGGAGCGGTACATTGATATTCCCGACGAGATTCGCGAGATCTACAAACTATGGCGCCCGACGCCGCTGATTCGTGCGCACCGATTAGAGAAAGCTTTACAAACCCCCGCCCATATTTATTATAAAGATGAAGGCGCGTCGATCTCTGGCAGCCACAAGTGCAATACGGCTGTTGCCCAGGCTTATTACAATAAGATCGACGGCACCAAATCCCTGACGACTGAGACGGGAGCAGGGCAGTGGGGCTCTGCGTTGGCGATTGCCTGCCATTTCTTCGATATGAGCCTGGAAGTGTACATGGTCAAAGCATCCTATGAGCAAAAGCCCTACCGGCGGATCATCATGCAGGCATTTGAAGCGGATGTCTATCCCAGCCCTTCCAACCAGACAGATTATGGACGTCAATATCTCGAAGCACACCCCGAGAGTCCCGGTTCCCTGGGGATTGCCATCTCTGAGGCGGTTGAGGCAGCGGTAAAATCGGGCGGACAGAAGAAGTACAGCCTGGGTTCGGTTCTCAACCATGTGTTGCTGCATCAAACGGTCATCGGGCAGGAATGCATCAAACAAATGGAATTGGCTGATGAATATCCGGATGTGGTCATCGGCTGTGTGGGCGGCGGCTCAAATTTCAGCGGTTGTGCTTTCCCATTCTTACATAAGAATTTGACGGAAGGGAGAAACACCCGACTGGTTGCGGTTGAACCCAAAGCGACACCAAGCCTCACTAAGGGGTTGTATGCCTTCGATTATGGGGATACAGCCAAAATGGCGCCAATCTTGAAGATGTTCACACTGGGGCATGATTTCATTCCTGCTCCGATCCACGCCGGTGGTTTACGTTATCATGGCATGGCACCTCAAATCTGTATGCTGTATGATGCGGGTTTTATCGAGGCTGTGGCTGTTCCACAACCCGAGACTTTTGCCGCCGCGATCCAATTTGCACATACCGAAGGGATCATCCCGGCACCGGAATCAGCTCATGCCATCCGGGTAGCGATTGATGAAGCTTTGGATGCCAAAGAAAAAGGCGAAAAAAGGGTGATTCTCTTCAATCTTTCGGGTCATGGTCTTTTAGATCTGGCTGCCTATGATTCCTATCATCAAGGGAAGGTTATTGATGACACGCTTGAAATTACCGCTGATGAGATCCGGGCAAACCTGCCCAAGGTTGATTTAGAATAACTACAAGGTAGATTAAAAATTTCTCCTCTGAGAAGGGGCTGTCTCTCACTTTTGGGACAGCCCCAAGAATGAAATGGCACCCTCACCTCAATCCTCTCCCTTGGTCATGGAGAGGAAAAATGAAATGACACCTTCACCTCGATCCTCTCCCTCGGTCAGGAAGAGGAAGAATGAAATGACACCCTCACCTCAGTCCTCTCCCTTGGTGAGGGAGAAGAGGAATGAAATGACACCTTCAATCCAAACAAAAAATCAAATAGGATGTTTGAGAAATGGTATAATGGGTTGATTTTA
Organism: uncultured Candidatus Brevefilum sp.; assembly: GCA_964633075.1. Classification (GTDB taxonomy): domain Bacteria; phylum Chloroflexota; class Anaerolineae; order Anaerolineales; family Anaerolineaceae; genus Brevifilum. Next base: position 1,650 of record CAZWDG010000126.1, on the reverse strand, counting down.
CTGATTCAATTATCTGAATGGATTGATCAAAATTGTTCTCAAAGAATTATTTTCTAGGAGGTAAGCGTGACTGTACATTTATATTTATCGCTGGTTCCCGAAGCTTTGATTGCTTCGATGTTAGAACCAGAAGAATTCGGCAGTTACTATGCTGTCGGTACGCGAAAGACATCTAGTGGACAGGCAATCTTCTTTGAGGTGGACCCAAATTTCCGCAGCAAATATTTCAGGATCGAAGAAGGAATTTCGCGCTGTGTCCCCCATGAGGATGGCACACCGAAGGCTTCGATCTATATCAGCATTTATCGTGTGTTGGAGCATGCTGATATCCCCGCTTTAGGGAAGCTGTATCTGGCAACCCAGGATGGTCGTACACTAGGTATCGATCCTGTTGCTGAGATTCCTCCAATGGATGAGGGTTTGCATCTCTATAAAGAGATCGTTCCTGTAACACCTTTGGTTGCCAGCCGGTTGAATCCATTGGAATTTTTTGACCTGATTGTTAAAAATCCCACATCACTGGTGACATTACCGGCTATCGCTTTTGCGGAGCTGCGCCTGGGCGCACTGACTGACGATCCCGAAATGGGGGATATAGGCGATTTACCTTACTCCAATATGGATCACTTACGAGAGGTATTAAGAGATTTGAAAACCAAACCCATTGCCACTAAAATGGTTGATCGAGCCAGCCCATCAACTTTTGTTTTCAGAACGGTAAAAAGAGGGTTTTATTTGGGTAATGCAACCGCTTTTGCATATTATCCTATGCCATCCAGCGAATGGTTGAAAGAAAATCATTACCGTTGGTGGCGTTCAGCCAATATGTAGTGAACGCTCCAACCTCCTTGGCGAGGTTGACAGTTCGAAGTAATGATCTATAGGAGTTAATCATGGAAAAAGTATGGCTTTATCTTAGCATTGTTGCAAGTTTTATTTCTATTGGGGTGGCAATGTATTTATTTTATTGGGTAAAACGCCAGGACCCCGGTTCTGAAAAAGCACAGGAAGTTGCCTCGTGGATTCGTAATGGTGCGCAAACCTATTTAAAACGTCTCTATTTGGCACTCACAGTTGTTTCGGTGATCCTGGGGTTTATTATTGCTATTGTTTTTAGTTTCGATTTAGCCAGTATTGCTGAAGGTGGGGTTACCCTCAATCCTTCCAATGGTGTTCGCATGGCGTTAGCATTTATCGGGGGAGCACTCTGTTCAGCAATTGCTGGCTATATGGGAATGGAGATTGCAGTAGAAGCGAACGTCCGTACAGCGACTGCTGCCAATGACTCACTCAACAAAGCCTTTCGCCTTTCTTTTTATGCGGGATCCGTGATGGGATTGGCAATGGTCGGACTCGCTGTTTTGGGAATGAGTGTTATCTTCTTATTGACAGGCGACGCGGATGTCGTCCTGGGTTTCAGCTTTGGCGCTTCAGCGCTGGCTCTTTTGGCAAAAGCTGGGGGCGGTATTTATACGAAAACCGCTGACATCGCTGCTGACCTGGTAGGTAAAGTAGAGGTTGGTATCCCGGAAGATGATCCACGCAACCCAGCCGTGGTGGCTGATAATGTTGGTGATAATGTGGGTGATGTGGCCGGGATGGGAGCGGATATTTTTGATAGCTATGTGGCTTCTACCGTCGCGGTGATGC